>SLMR01000116.1 GCA_007133445.1 Aquisalimonas sp.
ATGCGCGCCGATCTGCAGGCTTTCCTGCGGGAGTCCCCCGAACTGGAAGCAGTGGACGCCGACTTCATGGACCTGTTCCGGTCCTGGTTCAACCGGGGCTTCCTGGTGATGCAGCGCATCGACTGGCACACGCCCGCGAGCCTGCTGGAGAAGATCATCGCCTACGAGGCGGTACACGCCATCCGCAGCTGGGAGGACCTGCGCCAGCGCGTGCAGCCGACGAATCGCCGCTGTTTCGGCTTCTTCCACCCAGCCACGGGGGATGAGCCGCTGATTTTCGTCCAGGTCGCACTCACCCGCGGGCTCCCGGACCGGATTCAGCCGATTCTCGAAGGCACGGACGATGACCCGGTCGAGGCGGAAGCCGCGGACACAGCGACGTTCTTCAGTATCAGCAACTGCCAGACGGGGCTACGCGGCATTTCCTTCGGCAACTTCCTCATCAAGCAGGTCGTCGAGGAACTGCGGCGGGAACTCCCGGGGCTGAAGTATTTCGTGACCCTCTCGCCCATCCCCGGGTTTGCCGACTGGCTCCAAAGGTTACCGGACACCGCCCTGGAGTCCATGCCCGCGCAGACCCGCCAGGCCCTGGACACACTCCGGCAGGCGGACACTGCCGGGATGCCGGCAGAGGCGACATCTGTACGCACCGCATTGATGCCGCTGGCAGCGCATTATCTGGTCAATGAAAAGAACGCTGCGGGACAGCCCCTCAACCCGGTCAGCCGTTTTCACCTGGGCAATGGCGCCGAGGTCCACCGCATCAACTGGCTGGCGGACACCTCCGAGAACGGCCTGCGCCAGAGCCATGGCCTGATGGTGAACTACCTCTACCGGCTCGAGGACATCGAACGGAACCACGAGGCGTTTGCCGCAAGCGGGAAAGTCGCGTGCTCGCGGGAGGTTCAGAAGCTCGCAAGGCAAGCGAGGCCCGTTACGCCGGCGTGAGCATTGCGCATAGTGCGTTTGAAACGCCTTCCCCGACGGCCCCGATCGGACGGGCCACCCTGGTCACCGTTACCCACCCACGTGGGACATCTCCACCTTCCACTGCAGCGGCTTGCCTTCGATGGGGGCGGTGTTGTTGGTGCGCTGCTCGGAGTAGCGGTCCTCGCGATTGCGCCAGATGCGCTGGATGATGGCGGCGAGCTGGGCGTCGTCCACGCTTTCGTCGCGCAGGGGGGTGCGCAGGTCGTGCCCCTGGCCGGCGAACAGGCAGGTGAACAGCTGCCCCTGGGAGGCCAGACGTGCGCGCGTGCACGTGCTGCAGAAGGGCTCGCTCACCGATGAGATGATTCCGATCTCGCCGCCACCGTCACGGTACCGGTAACGGCTGGCCACCTCGCCGGTGTAGTTCGGGTCCAGCGGCTCGATGGGCCACACGGCGTCGAGCTCGTCGCGGATCTGCGCGGCGGTCACCACGTCGTCCAGGCGCCAGCCGTTGGTGTTGCCCACGTCCATGAACTCGATGTAGCGCAAGATGTGCGGCGTGCGGCGGAAGTACTCGGCCATGGGCACGATCTGGCCCTCGTTCATGCCGCGCTTGACCACCATGTTGACCTTCACCGGATTCAGGCCAACCTGCGACGCCGCCTCGATGCCATCGAGCACCGGCTGGACCGGGTAGTTGACGTCGTTCACGGCCTTGAAGACGTCATCGTCGATGGCGTCCAGGCTCACCGTCACGCGGTTGAGGCCGGCGTCCACCAGCGACTGGGCGTGCTGGGGCAGCAGCGAGGCGTTGGTGGTAAGGGTGATGTCCTCGATGCCGTCGATGTTCGCCAGCATCTCGATCAGGTGGGGGAGATCCTTGCGCACCAGCGGCTCACCGCCGGTGATCCGCAGCTTGCGCACGCCCAGCCCGGCGAACACCCGGGTCAGCCGGGTGATCTCCTCGAACGACAGCAGCTCCCGGCGCGCCAGAAAGGGGTAATCCGACCCGAACAGCTCCTTGGGCATGCAGTACACGCAACGGAAGTTGCAGCGATCCGTCACCGAGATCCGCAGGTCCTGTAGCGGACGTTGGAATACGTCGTCGGTGCTCAAGGCGCCGCTCCTCCTGAATCATTCGTGTTTAGACCGGGCATGATAACAGGCCGGTGAGATACATGATTTCTCAGATTAGCAGAATTCTCCCGTCCGGTCGTAGGGTGCATCTTGATGCACCGCAAGCGGCCTCGGGTCAACCGCCTTGACCGGCGTGTCGGGAGAAGGTGCATCAAGATGCACCCTACGAGGTATTACATTGCTGTCTCTTTTATTATACATTTCATGTACAACACATAGCGAAGCGTGGCTGAAGAATGCCTGCAAGCACCGATACAGACCAACGCGATGTCACCGTCGACCCCGCCGAGGTGGAACGCTACCGGGCGCTGGCGGACATGTGGTGGCAGCGCGACGGCAAGCTCTGGCCCCTGCACGTGCTGAACGAACTGCGCACTGGCTACATCCGCGACCAGCTGGCGGCACTGCACGGGCGGGACCCCGCCGCACCGCAGCCGCTGCAGGGCCTGCGCCTGCTCGACATCGGCTGCGGCGGCGGCCTGCTGAGCGAGGCCATGGCCCGGCTGGGTGCGGACGTGCACGGCGTGGATGTGGTCGAGAGCAACATCCGGGTGGCGCGCCTCCATGCCGCCCAACAGGGGCTGCAAATCGACTACGAGACCACCACCGCCGAGGCGCTGGCGGAGCGCGGCGCCCGCTACGACGTGGTGCTGAACATGGAGGTGGTGGAACACGTGGCCGACCTGCCGGCCTTCATGGCGGCCGTGAACCGGCTGGTAACCCCCGGCGGGCACACCGTCGTGGCCACCATCAACCGCAACCCGGTGTCCTGGGTGGTGGCGATCCTGGGGGCCGAGTACATCTTCCGCCTGCTGCCGCGGGGAACGCACCAGTGGCGGCGGTTTCCCACGCCGGCGGAGATCGACGCGCTGCTGCAGCGCGACGGCATTCAGGTGATCCGCCGCACCGGGGTGAAGGTCAACCCGCTGACGCGGCGCATGTGGCTGTCGCCATCGCTCAGCGTCAACTACATGCTGCTGGCGGAGCGGGGCAGGAAGCCCGGCGGTTAGTGTGCCGAATCGTCGGGGTCCAGCGCCGGATCCACTTCAATGATGCGCGCGGAGCCGGTGTCCACATCGACGTCGATGCGGTACTCGCCCGGCTGCAGCACATCCGGGGACAGCGCCTCCTCGACGACCTGCTTCTCCTCGTAGGAGAGCTCCTCACCATGCTCGTCCAGCAGCTTCACTGCGTTATCCTCGGCGGCGAGCCCCGGAGCCACCAGAAGGAGGCCGCCCGTGAGCAATGCGTACCAGCCAGTCCGTTTCATGCCCTTCGCCTCTGCCATGATCCCCCGACTCCATGCCCGATAGCGACGTTCTCATCATCGGCGCCGGCGCCGCGGGTATCGCCGCGGCACGCCAACTGAACCAGCACGGCCTGCGCTGCCGGCTGCTCGAGGCAGCCCGTCGCACCGGCGGCCGCGCCTGGACGGATGGTACCAGCCTTGGCGCGCCCTTTGACCGCGGCGCCGCCTGGTTCCACTGCGCCAGCCGCAACCCCCTGACTTCGCTGGCCGACGCCCTGGGCATCACCCACGCGGACAGCCCGGAAACCCTCTACTGCACCGACGGACGGATGCTGGGCGGGCCCGCGGCGCGCGAACTCCGCCGCGCCGTGGCCGGTGACGTGGAACGCTTGTGCGCGGCCGGGCACGCGGGGCAGGACGTGGCCGCCGCGACGCTCCTGGCACCGAATCCGCCGCACCGGGCCGTGCGCGACTACCTGCTCGCGGCCATTAACGGCGTCGCCGCCGGGGACTACGCCACAACCGAAGCCGCTGCCGACAACGACACCGGCGAGAACTGGATCGTCCACCAGGGCATTGGCGCCCTGATCCAGCGCCTGGCTCGGGGCCTGGACATCATCACCGGCTGCGCAGTCCGCAGCATCGACACCTCGGGCTCGGGCGCGACGGTGCATACGGAGCGCGGCACGCTCCACGCCCGCGCTGTCGTCGTCACCGTCTCCACGGGCGTGCTCCGCAGCGGCGGCATCACCTTCTGCCCGGGCCTGCCGGACGGCAAGCGGCATGCGCTGACCCGGCTGCCCATGGGCACGGCCGAAAAGGTGGCCCTGCGGTTCGCCAACGTGCCCTTTCCCTGCCCGCCGAACACGTTCCTGATCACCCAACCTGCCGGGGCCCACGAGGCGTTCGGTTTCCACCTGGCCCCCGCCGGCCTGCCCCTGGCAGTGGGTTACGCCGGCGGACCCCAGGCCGAATGGCTGAACACCCTGCCGGACGCGGCGACCGCAAGCTACGCCCTGGACCACCTGGCCGACGCCTTCGGCAACGCCATCCGCGACAAGGTCATCCGCCACACCCGCACCCGCTGGGCGGCGGACCCGCACACGTTGGGCAGCTACTCCGCCGCCCGCCCGGACGGGGGCCACGCCGGCCGCCGCGTTCTCGCCGAACCGGTGGGCGACCGCCTGTTCTTCGCCGGCGAGGCCACCGATCTCACAGACTTCGCCACCGTCCACGGCGCCTGGCAGTCCGGCGAAAGAGCGGCCAG
>SLMR01000354.1 GCA_007133445.1 Aquisalimonas sp.
GATGGCGCCGTAGCACTCCACTTGGCGATCCATTTACCGGAAACGTTACACCGTCGGTGGTGTTTCGACAACTGGATTAGCGTTTCGCCTGGCGAAATCATGTCCTGATTCTGGTCTAATAACGAAACGCGATTCCGCAATGTGGACTCGGGCGCGGGTCAGGGTGATACCATCGCGAATCGGGGTGCCCGGCGACATGGCGTGAGCCGGCCAGGCCCGCCTGACAGTGACCAAGTGTGCAGTGTCTCGGCCTTTGCCAGGGAAGCACTCAGGATGGACGACAGATCATGCGACAGAAACCGGTAGCGCTCGTCGACTTCAGCGCCCAGGAGCAGGACGGCAAGAAGGATCGCAACTTCGTTATGGCTCTGGCCCGTGGACTGGAGATTCTGCGTGCCTTCCGCCCTTCCGACGGCCTGTTGAGCAACCAGGAGATCGCGGCCCGTACGGGGATACCCAAGCCCACGGTCTCGCGCCTGACCTACACACTGACCAAGCTTGGCTACTTGAGCTACTCCGAGCGCCTGGAGCGGTATCAACTGGGCACGGGGGTTCTCGCCCTCGGTTACTCCAGCCTGGCCAGCATGGGCATTCGCCAGGTGGCCCGGCCGCTGATGCAGGAGTTTGCCGATGACACAGGCGCCTCGGTGTCCCTGGGCAGCCGGGACAGGCTCAGCATGGTGTATCTGGAGAACTGCCACGGTCGGGGTGCGCTGACCCTGCGGTTGCAGGTGGGTTCGCGGGTGCCGGTGGCGACCACCGCCATGGGCCGGGCGTTCCTGGCGGCCCTGCCGGAGGCCGAGCGCGGGTACCTGCTGGATCACATTCGACGCAAGGACGAGCAGGCCTGGCCGCGGGTACGCCAGGGCATCGAGCAGGCCGTCGTGGATTATCAGGAGAAGGGGTACTGCATCTCCGCCGGGGACTGGGAGCGCGATGTCAACGCCGTGGGCGTGCCGCTGGTTCTGGACGACGGCTCCGACGTGGTGGCCTTCAATGCCGGCGGGCCGTCATTCCGCCTGCCCCGCGAGGAACTGGACCGTCACCTGGGCCCGGGGCTGGTCAACCTGGTGCGCACGGTGGAATCCCGCCTGTCCTCGGGCGGGCACCAGTAACCGACAGTCGTTCAGTGGCCGCGCTCGACGATGAACCGGGCCAGACCACGCAGGCAGTCGGCCCGCTGGTCGAACGGCGCCAGCGCGTCCAGGGCGCGGTCGACCAGTTCCCTGCTGTGGGCGCGCGCTTCCTGCAGCCCCAGTAGTCCCGGGTAGGTGGCTTTCTCCAGCCGCGCGTCGGCGCCGCTGGTCTTGCCGATGGCCTCCGTTGTTCCCTCCACGTCCAGGATGTCGTCGCGGATCTGGAAGGCGAGGCCGATGCTCTTGGCGTAACTGTCGAGGCGTTCCACGGTGTCAGTATCCGCGTCACCCGCTGCATGGGCCGCCAGCATGACGCTGCAGCGAATCAGCGCCCCGGTCTTGTGAATGTGCAGATCCTCCAGCTGCGCCAGATCCAGCGGTTGCCCCGTGGCTGCCAGGTCCATTGCCTGGCCTCCCGCCATTCCGCGGGAGCCGGCAGCAATGGCAAGGCTTCGCACCATGTCCACCCGCGCCTGCGGAGTGGCCGGCCCGGGGTGATCGGCCAGGGCGCGAAAGGCCAGTGCCTGCAGGGCGTCACCGACGAGGACGGCGGTCGCCTCGTCGAACGCCTTGTGACACGTGGGCTGGCCACGACGGAGATCGTCGTCGTCCATGGCCGGCAGGTCGTCGTGAACCAGCGAGTACGCGTGAATCAGTTCCACGGCGCACGCCGGGCCGTCCAGATCCTTGGCCGGCATGCCCAGCGCCTCGCCGGTGGCATAGACCAGCACGGGGCGTAACCGCTTGCCGGTGCCGAGCACGCTGTACCGCATGGCCTCGTGCAGGCGCATGGGCAATGTGTCACTGCTGGGTAGCAGAGCGTCCAGGGCGCGTTCCACGCGGACCTGGTAGGTGGGCAGTTGCTGGTCCAGCACCTCAGTCGCTGTCCGGTTCGAAGGGTTCGACACGCTCTTCGTCTCCCTCCCGCGTGAGGATCTCCACCTTCTGCTCCGCCTCCGTGAGCGCCTTCTGGCAGTGGCGGGTGAGGGCGATGCCGCGTTCGAACGCCTGCAGCGAATGCTCCAGGGAGAGCTCGCCCTTCTCCATGCGTTCCACCAGACCCTCGAGTTCCTCGAGGGCCTTCTCGAAATCCACCGCCTCGCTGCTTTCCTCGGCCATGGGGAGCCTCCGGCTGGAATTCCGGGAACGGTAGCGCAGGGCGGTCAGACGGTCAATTTGGCCGCCGGGGGTGGTCGCCGCGATGCGCTTGTGGCTGTAGACTGCTCACGGCCACCGCGACCGCTATGCGGTGAAACCGGTACGGACGACTCCCTCAGGCGACGATCCCACGGCAGGTTTATGGCAGAAAGCTACGATTCCGCGTCCATTGAAGTGCTCACCGGCCTCGATCCGGTGCGCAAGCGGCCCGGCATGTACACCGACACCACCCGGCCCAATCACCTGGCCCAGGAGGTCATCGACAACAGCGTCGACGAAGCCATCGGTGGCCACTGCCGGCGTATTGTCGTCACCCTGCACAGCGATCACTCCCTGTCCGTCCAGGACGATGGCCGCGGCATGCCGGTGGACGTGCACCCGGGCGAAGGGGCCCCGGGGGTGGAGGTCATCCTCAGCCGCCTGCACGCCGGTGGCAAGTTCTCGCAGAAGAACTACCAGTTCTCCGGCGGGCTGCACGGCGTCGGGGTCTCGGTGGTCAACGCGCTGTCCCGGCGGCTGGAAGTCACGGTTCGCCGTGACGGCAAGGAATACCGGATGGTGTTCGCCAACGGTGAAAAGGTCTCCGATCTGGAGGAGATCGGTACTGTCGGCAAGCGCAACACCGGCACCACGCTGCATTTCTGGCCGGATGCCGGCTACTTCGACAGCGCCCGCTTCTCTCTGCCGAAGCTGCGCCACATCCTGCGTGCCAAGGCGGTGCTGTGCCCGAAGCTGGAAGTGGTGTTCCGGGACGAGGCGGCGGAGGAGGAGACGGTCTGGTACTACGAGGACGGCTTGCGGGACTACCTGGCCGGTGCCCTGGTGGACCTGCCGCGGTTGCCGGACGAGCTGTTCACCGGCCGCATGACCGGCTACACCGAGACGGTTGAGTGGGCATTGGCCTGGCTGCCCGAGGGTGGCGACACGGTCACCGAGTCCTACGTGAACCTGATTCCCACACCGCTGGGTGGCACCCATGTCAACGGCCTGCGGACGGGGCTGACCGACGCCCTGCGGGAGTTCTGCGAGTTCCACAACCTGCTGCCCCGGGGAGTGAAGATCACTCCGGAGGATGTCTGGGAGAACATCGCGTTCGTGCTCTCGGTGAAGCTGGAGGACCCGCAGTTCTCCGGCCAGACCAAGGAGCGGCTGTCGTCCCGGGAGTGCGCCACGTTCGTCTCCGGCGTGGTCAAGGACGCTTTCAGCCTGTGGCTGAACCAGCATGTCACCACCGCCGAGACCATCGTGCAGCTGGTGCTGGCCAACGCCAACCGCCGCATGCGCTCCGCACGGAAGGTTGCACGCAAGCGGGTGAGCAGCGGGCCGGCGCTGCCGGGCAAGCTTGCCGACTGCACCGCGCAGGACCCGCAGCGCACCGAGCTGTTCCTGGTGGAAGGGGACTCCGCCGGCGGCTCCGCGAAGCAGGCGCGGGACCGGGACTACCAGGCGGTGATGCCGCTACGGGGCAAGATCCTCAACACCTGGGAGGTGGATCCGGCCGAGGTCATGGCGTCCCAGGAAGTGCACGACATTGCCGTGGCCCTGGGCATCGAGCCGGGGTCCGACGATCTTTCGAAGCTACGCTACGGCAAGGTCTGCATCCTGGCCGACGCCGACCCGGACGGCGCCCATATCGCCACTCTGCTGTGCGCGCTGTTCCTCAAGCACTTCCCCTCCCTGGTGCGGGCCGGGCACGTGTTCGTGGCCATGCCGCCGCTGTACCGGGTGGATGTGGGCAAGCAGACCTTCTACGCCCTGGACGAGCACGAGCGTGAGGGCATTCTCGACCGTATCGCCGCCGAGAAGCTCAAGGGCAAGGTTGCCACCACCCGCTTCAAGGGCCTGGGCGAGATGAACCCGGTGCAGCTGCGCGAGACCACCATGCGCCCGGATACCCGGCGACTGGTCCAGTTGACGGTGGATGCCCCCGAAGAAACCGAGCGGCTCATGAACATGCTGCTTGGCAAGCGCGCCGCCAGTGACCGGCGCAGCTGGCTGGAGAGCAAGGGCAACCTGGCAGAGGTGCTGGTCTGATGAGCGAAATCGAAGGCAGTAACCACGAGTTCGAATCCCGCCCGCTGCACGAGTTCACGGAAAAGGCATACCTGGACTACTCCATGTACGTCATCCTGGACCGGGCGTTGCCCAACATCGGTGACGGGCTCAAGCCGGTGCAGCGGCGCATTGTCTACGCCATGTCCGAACTGGGGTTGTCGGCGCTGGCGAAGTACAAGAAGTCCGCGCGCACCGTGGGCGACGTGCTCGGCAAGTTCCACCCGCACGGGGACA
>SLMR01000315.1 GCA_007133445.1 Aquisalimonas sp.
ATGCCGGTGTTGATCAGGGTGGCCCCGGCCGCCTCAATCCCCTGCCCCAGGCGAACCACCTCATCCCAGGTGCTGCCGCCTTCCACCAGATCCAGCATGGACAGACGGAAGATGATGATGAAATCGTTGCCTGCAGCCGCACGAACCCGCCTTACGATCTCCAGCGCGAAGCGGGCACGGTTCTCGAAGCTGCCACCCCATTCGTCGCTGCGGTGGTTGGTGCGCGGGGCGATGAACTGGTTGATCAGGTAACCCTCGGAACCCATGATCTCCACGCCGTCGTAGCCCGCTTCCCGGGCCAGGCGCGCACAGCGCACGAAGGCCTGGATCTGGCGCTCGATGCCGGCCCGGCTCAGCGCCCGCGGCGTGAACGGGTTAATGGGCGCCTTGATGGCCGATGGCGCCACGCTGAAGGGGTGATAGCTGTACCGGCCGGCATGCAGGATCTGCATGCACACCTTGCCGCCCTCGTCGTGCACGGCCTGGGTGACCAGGCGGTGGCGGCCCACTTCCATGCGGCTGGTGAGTTTGGACGCGAAGGGCGCCAGCCAGCCGCGCAGGTTCGGGGCGATCCCACCGGTGACGATGAGGCCGGCCTGGCCGCGGGCGCGCTCGGCAAAGTACACCGCGAGCTTCTCGTAATCCCGACGCCGGTCCTCGAGCCCCGTATGCATGGAGCCCATCAACACGCGGTTGCGCAATCGGGTGAAACCGAGGTCCAGAGGCTGCATCAAGTGCGGGTACTGCGCGGTCATGGGCCACTCCGAAACGGAAAACGGACACCTTAACCATTCGGTACCGTATTGAACAGGCCCGGTGCCGGGACCCCGCCGTACTGGTACACTCCGCTGCCATGCTGAACCTGGTCAATCTCACCCTGCGCCGCGGCCGCGAGGCCCTGATCGAGAGCGCGAATGCCATCATCCGGCCCGGAGAGCGCGTCGGCCTCGTGGGGGCGAACGGCACGGGCAAGTCCAGCCTGTTCGCACTCATTCGCGGCGAACTCCAGCCTGACGCCGGTGAGTGCTCCATGCCCCCGGGTCTGGTGATGGCGCACGTGGCCCAGGAAACCCGTGCCACAACGCGCCCAGCGGTGGAATTCGTCATGGATGGCGATGCGGAACTGCGGGAGATCGAGGCGGCGCTGGCTGCGGCCGAGGCTGACGGTGACGGCGAACGCATGGCCGCTTTGCATGGCCGCATCGACGCCATCGACGGCTACAGCGCCCGTGCCCGCGCCGGTGCACTCATGCACGGCCTCGGGTTCTCCCCCGGCCAGGAAACAACTCCGGTGGCGGAATTCTCCGGCGGCTGGCGCATGCGTCTCAACCTGGCCCAGGCACTGATGTGCCGCTCGGACCTGCTGCTGCTGGACGAGCCCACCAACCACCTGGACCTGGACGCGGTGCTCTGGTTGCAGGACTGGCTGCGCGCCTACGAAGGCACGCTGCTGCTCATTGCCCACGATCGCGATTTTCTCGATGCCGTCACCGGGCGCATCCTGCACCTGGAGCAGCGCACGCTCACCAGCTACACCGGCAACTACTCGGATTTCGAGCGCCAGCGCGCCGCGCGGTTGGCCCAGCAGCAGGCGGCCTACGAGAAACAGCAGGACGAGATTGCCCGCATCCAGCGTTTCATCGACCGCTTCCGCGCCAAGGCCACCAAGGCGCGCCAGGCGCAGAGCCGGGTCAAGGCGCTGGAGCGCATGGAGGAACTGGGCCCGGCCCACGTGGATTCGCCCTTCAGCTTCTCCTTCCGGCCGCCGGAGCACCTGCCCCGGCCCCTGCTGGTAGTGGAAAAAGCGGCCACCGGCTATGACGGCCATCCGGTGGTGGACGGCATCGAATTCTCCCTCTCCCCCGGCGACCGGGTCGGCATTCTCGGCCCGAACGGCGCCGGCAAATCAACGCTGGTGCGCCTGCTGGCCGGCGAGCAGAGCCTGCTGCGCGGCGAGCGCAAACCGGCGCAGCAGCTCCGGCTCGGCTATTTCGCCCAGCACCAGTTGGAACAGCTGGACCTGGATGCCTCGCCGGTGCTGCACCTGGAACGGCTCGACCCTGCTGCCCGAGAGCTGGACCTGCGCAACTTCCTGGGCGGATTCGGCATCCAGGGCGACATGGCGCTCTCCCCGGTGGCGCCGTTCTCCGGCGGCGAAAAGGCGCGCCTGGTGCTGGCCATGCTGGTCTACCAACGGCCCAACCTGCTGCTGCTGGACGAGCCCACCAACCACCTGGACCTGGACATGCGCCACGCCCTGACCCTGGCGCTACAGGAGTACACCGGGGCACTGGTGGTGATTGCCCATGACCGCCACCTCCTGCGCAGCACCACGGACCGATTGCTGCTTGTGGCCGACGGCACGGTGGGCGACTTCGATGGTGATCTGGACGACTACGCCAGCTGGCTGGCCCAGCGCCGCACGAGCACTGAGGGGGCCAGCAGGAGCGAAGCCAATGGCAAGCCCGCGGACCGGCGCGCACAACGCCAGCAGAAGGCCCGCCAGCGACAACAGTTGCAGCCGCTGCGGCGCGAGGTGGAGCGGCTGGAGAAGGCCGTGGACGCCCTCACCGGCGAGCTCCGGACCACCGAGGATGCGCTGGCCGACCCCGCGCTGTACGAGGCGGATGCCGCACAGGAACTACAACGTCTGCTCGGCGAGCAGGCTGACCTGCGCCAACGCCTGGACGACACCGAGGCGCAATGGCTGGATGCCCTTGAGCGCCTGGAAATCGCGGAGAATGACCTGGCATGAGCACGGAACGGAGCGAGCGGATCGCGGACCTGGAGATTCGGTTGATGCATCAGGAGGACACCATCGACACCCTCAGTGAATCCCTGATCCATCAGCAACGCATCCTGGAACAGCTGCACCATCACCTGGAGCAACTGCGCAGCCGGCTGGACAGGCTGGAGACACAGCGGCCGGCCGAGGGTGAGACGGACGGCCCGGAGCCGCCGCCACCCCACTACTGAGCGTCGCTTTAGGGGAGATTCACCGGCAGACTGCCTGTTACTGTCCTCGTCCCTGAGCTACCACGACCGGAGGCAACGTGCTGCTTCAGCTTCAGGATACCACGCTGGCATTCAGTGGCCCCCCCGTCCTCGACCAGGTCAATCTGGAGATCCAGGCCGGGGAGCGGATCTGCCTTCTGGGCCGCAACGGCACCGGCAAGTCTACCCTGATGCGGGTTATCGAAGGCTCCCAGGAGCCGGACAGTGGTCGCGTCCTGCGCCGCGACGGCCTGCGGGTCGCCCGCATGGAGCAGGATGTCCCCGGCCTGGGCAAACGCACGGTGCGCGAGGTCGTGGCCGAAGGCCTCGGCCAGGCCGGTGTGGACCTGCAG
This sequence comes from Aquisalimonas sp., assembly GCA_007133445.1. The sequence goes on from SLMR01000315.1 coordinate 3,348, forward strand.
CGCTGGGAAGCATTGAGCGTGCGCGTGAGCACGGGCGATGGTGACGACAGCGAGTTCGAGGCCCTGCAGCACCGTATCGAGCAGGCGGGCGGCTGGCAGCTCGCGGCGAAGATCGACGCCGTCCTGAGCCGCCTGGAGCTCGATGGCAGTCTCCCTTTTGACGAGCTGTCCGGTGGCCGCCGCCGGCGCGTTCTGCTTGCCCGCGCGCTGGTGGATGAACCGGACCTGCTGCTGCTCGACGAACCGACCAACCACCTGGATATCGACTCGGTGGACAAGCTCGAGCGCATGCTGCTGGGGTATCGCGGCACGGTGCTGTTCATCACCCACGACCGTGCCTTCCTGCGCCGCCTGGCGACGCGCATTCTGGAGCTGGACCGCGGCCGCCTCACGAGCTGGCCGGGGAACTACGACAAGTACCTGGAACGCCGCGAGGCCACCCTGGAAGCGGAGCAGCAGCAGCAGGAGCGGTTCGATCGCAAGCTCGCCCAGGAGGAAGCCTGGATTCGCCAGGGCATCAAGGCGCGTCGCACCCGCAACGAGGGGCGTGTGCGCGCCCTCAAGGCCATGCGCGAGGAGCGGCGGCAGCGGCGGCAGCGCGCCGGCAATGTGCGAATGGAAGCGCAGAGCGCGGAACGCTCCGGCAAGCTGGTGATCGAGGCCGAGGAGATCAGTGCCGGCTTCGGTGGGCAGACGCTGTTTTCCGGGTTTTCCACCACCATCCAGCGCGGCGACAAGGTGGGGCTGATCGGGCCCAACGGTTGCGGCAAGACAACACTGCTGCGGGTCCTGCTGGGCGAAATGGAACCGGATTCCGGGCGCATCCGGCGCGGGGCCAATCTGGAGATTGCCTGGTTCGACCAGTTGCGCGAATCCCTGGATCCGGAAGCCACCGTGCGGGACACCGTGGGCGGCGGTCGCGATGCCGTGCGCATCAACGGCCAGGACCGCCACGTGGTGAGCTACCTGCAGGACTTCCTGTTCGAGCCCTCCCGTACCCGCGTTCCGGTATCGGCGCTCTCGGGCGGAGAGCGCAGCCGCCTGCTGCTGGCGCGGCTTTTCACCCGCCCCGCCAACGTGCTGGTGCTGGACGAGCCCACCAATGACCTGGACCTGGAGACCCTGGACCTGCTTGAGCAGCAACTGGTGACCTTCGACGGCACCCTGCTGCTGGTGAGCCATGACCGGGAGTTCCTGGACAACGTTGTCACTGGCTGTATCGCC
>SLMR01000280.1 GCA_007133445.1 Aquisalimonas sp.
GGCATCGCCTCGGCGATCGTCTTTGTAGTGCTGGGCTTTGGCTATGCCTGCAAGGCGCGCAGGGCGAGAGAAGCCGTGCTGGAGGAGCTGCGACACCCCGTGCGCATCAACTTTCTGCCGGCCATTTCCATTTCCCTGATTCTGCTCGGCATACAGGCGCAGCCTCTGTTGCCCATGGTGTCCCTGTGGCTGTGGGGCAGTGGAGCGGCCCTGCACCTGGTGCTGACGGTCGCCATTGTGACCCGCTGGCTGGAGGGTGAGCAGCCAGTGGCTGCGCTGAACCCTGCCTGGTTCATCCCGGCGGTGGGCAATGTCCTGGTCCCTGTCGCGGCCGCACCCGCGGGCTATCTGCAGATCGGCTGGTTCTTCTTCGCCACCGGGCTGCTGTTCTGGCTGGTGTTGGGCGTGATGGTCTTCCACCGCCTGGTAACCGGCCCCCGCCTGGAGCCGCCCATGCGTCCCACGCTCGCGGTCCTGATCGCGCCACCCAGTGTGGCGTTTCTGGCCTGGCACGCCCTGACCGGGGATGTGGGCGTCGCAGGTACGCTGCTTTTCTATTTCGCAGCGATGACGGCGCTGCTCGTGGCAGCCCAGGTTCCCGCCTTTGCGCGGCTGTCGTTCTTCCCGTCCTGGTGGGCGTACACGTTTCCGACCGCGGCCTTCACTGTCGCCGTATTCCGCTTTACAGGCACTGCCGGCATGGGTGCCGAGATCGGACTGGCAGTACTTACCGGTGCCGTCACGGCCCTGGTCGTGGGGGTAAGTGTCGCGACCCTCCAAGCAATCCACCGCGGCACGCTGCACGGCTGACGCGCAACCTCAAGGAGAACCGGATGACCACCCGTGACGTGGAACTCGCAGTCATTGGCGCAGGGACTGCCGGCATCAGCGCCTTCAAGGAGGCAGCGCGTACGACCCGCGATGTGTTGCTGATCGACCCGGGGCCTTTGGGGACCACCTGCGCCAGGGTCGGTTGCATGCCGTCCAAGGCCCTGCTGCACGCGGCGCGGGAGGTGGCGTCGGCGCAGGATGCCGTGGCCCGAGGGCATTTGGCGGGCGTATCCGGCGAGGTCAATCTGCCTCTGGTCCTGGCGCATGTGCGTGCCCTGCGTGATCGCTTTGCGCAGGTGCCCGCAGCCAGTGTGGAAAAGCTGGGCGAGCGCTACCTTGCCGGGCGTCCCCGTTTCCTTGATGCGCGGACCCTGGCTGTGGGGCATGCGCGCGTTCGCGCGCGGCGGGTGATCGTGGCCACCGGTACACGGCCAGTGATCCCGGAAGCATGGCGCTCTGTTGCGGATCGGATTCTGACCTCCGATACCCTGTTTGAACAGGCGGATCTGCTGCCGCGCGTCGCGGTGATCGGGCTCGGGCCCATTGGCCTGGAACTGGGGCAGGCCCTGGGCATGCTGGGCCTGGACGTGCATGCTTTCGGTCATGGTCACCGCCTTGGCGGGCTCGAGCGGGAGCAGAGTAATGCCGTGGCCCGGGAAGCGCTCCAGCGGCACATGGCCATCCATACGGACGCGTCGGTGGAGCTTGAGCCAGAGAATGGCGGCGTCCGCGTCTCGTGGGGTGAAGCGGAGACGCTGACCGTGGATTGGGTGCTGGCTGCCGTGGGCAGGCAGCCCAATGTGGAGGCGCTTGGACTGGAAGCGCTGGGGCTGCCGCTGGATGCGCGCGGTCTGCCATCGGTGGATCCGGAAACCTTGCGCGCGGGTGACACGCCTGTCTACTTCGCCGGAGACGTGCACGGCCTCCGCCCGCTCATGCACGAGGCGTCCGACGAGGGCGTCATCGCTGCACGGCAGGCGTTGCAGACCGGCGGTGCCGTCGAGCGGCGCACGCCCCTGGCCATTGTGTTCACGGAACCCGGGTTCGCCCGTGTCGGACGGCCTGTGGCGGATCTCCCCGAGGACGCGGTGTCGGCCGCGTTCAACATGGCGGAACAGGGGCGGGCAGTCCTGATGAACCGCCCGGAAGGCGTGCTCCAGGTGGACGCCGATGCTCGCGGGCGTCTGCTCGGGGCGGAGTTGGTGGCCCCCGATGCGGAGCATCTGGGGCACGAGCTTGCGTGGTTCATCCAGCAGGAGATGACCGTGGATGAAGCTCTGAGGCTGCCGTTCTACCACCCGGTTCTGGAGGAAGGACTCCGCTCGGTTCTGCAGGCGTTGCGGCGGCAACTGCGTTAGGCTGAGCCGACAGCGGAACCGGATACAGGGAGTACCCAGCCATCCTCTTCCCGGATTTCGAGACGCGCCGGGTGTCCGCCAACGGTACGAACATCTTCCTGCGCATCGGCGGCCAGGGGCCACCCCTGTTGCTGCTCCATGGTTATCCCCAGACCCACGCCATGTGGCATCCGTTGGCGTCGCGTCTGGCGTGCGAGTTCACGGTGGTGTGCCCCGACCTGCGGGGGTACGGGGATAGCGCGAAGCCTGCCAGCGACGCGGATCACATGCCGTATTCCAAGCGGGCCATGGCCGCCGATCAGGTCGCGACGATGGACACCCTGGGCTTCCAGCGCTTCCAGGTGGTTGGCCATGACCGCGGTGCGCGGGTGGGCCACCGCATGGCGCTGGATCACCCGGACGTAGTGGAGCGCCTGGCGGTGCTGGATATCATCCCCACCCGCGACGTCTTCGAGACTGCCGATCAGGCGCTCGCCACGGCCTACTACCACTGGTTTTTCCTGATCCAGTCCGACGGTCTGCCGGAACATCTCATCGGCCTGGATCCCGAGTTCTATCTCCGGGACAAACTCCGCCGCTGGAGCCGCGTGCCCGATGCGTTTGACGAAGCGGCGGTGCAGGAATACCTGCGCTGTTTCCGGGACCCCGCCACCATTCACGCCACCTGTGAGGACTACCGGGCCGCGGCCAGCATCGATCTCGCCCACGACCGTGCTGACGGGGACAGGCTCGTGGAGTGCCCGCTGCTGGCGTTGTGGGGGAGCGAGGGGTTCGTCGGGCAGATGTACGACGTGCCGGCGGTCTGGCGCCGCCGCGCCAGGGACGTGCAGGGGCGCGGACTGCCCTGCGGGCATTTCCTGGTGGAGGAGTGCCCGCAGGAGACCCTGGCCGATCTGCAGGCGTTCCTCAGAACGCAATGACCTGCCGGACGGCCTGCCCGCTGGCAAGCCGGTCGAAACCGCGGTTGATATCCTCCAGCGCCAGCGTGTCGGTGAGCAGCCGGTCCACCGGCAGCCGGCCCTGGCGGAACAGGTGCACGTAGCGGGCCAGATCCCGCACCGGTACGCAGCTGCCCACGTAGCTGCCGCGCAGGGTGCGCTCTTCGGCCACCAGGCTGACCTGCTGGATCGAAACGTGCTTGTCCGGATGGGCCAGACCCCCGGTGACGGTGACGCCGCCCCGCCGCGTGATCCGGTAGGCGAACTCCAGTGCCTTCTCCGAGCCGGCCATTTCGATAACGCGGTCGGCGCCCCCATTCGTGAGTTCGCGGGCGCGCTCCAAGGCGTCGGCGTCACTACTGTTCACGGTGTGGGTGGCACCGAGTTGTTGCGCCAGCTCCAGCTTGTTCGGGTCGATGTCCACGGCGATCACTTCGCCGGCACCGGCCACCAGTGCGCCCAGCAGGCTGTTCAGGCCAACGCCCCCGAGCCCGACCACGGCGACGCTCTGGCCAGGCCGGATATCCGCGGAATTGATCGCGGCGCCGACCCCGGTGAGCACGGCACAGCCGAACAGGGCTGCCTGTGTCAACGGCAGCTCGGGATCCACGCGAATGAGCGAGTTGCACGAGACCACGGCGTGGTCCGCGAAACCGGAGACGCCCAGGTGGTGGTGCACCGGTGTTCCGTCCTGGCGCCGGAGGCGCCGACCACCACCGATCATTTCGCCCGCGTTGTTGGTCTTTGCGCCGGGCTCGCACAGGGCCGGGCGGCCTTCCGCGCAGGGCGTGCAGTGTCCGCAGCTCGGCACGAACACCGCGACCACGTGGTCGCCCACGGCCAGGTCGGTAACGCCGGGGCCGAGCTCGCGCACCACGCCGGCGGCCTCGTGGCCCAGGGCCATGGGCACCGGGCGCGGGCGGTTGCCGTCGATCACGGACAGGTCGGAGTGGCACAGGCCGGCCGCCTTGATGTCGAGCAGGACCTCTCCCTGCTGGGGGGAATCCAGCTCCAGCTCCTCGATCTCCAGGGGCCGGGTTTCGGCATAGGGGGCGGGGCGCCCGATTTCCTGCAGCACGGCGGCTCGGGTTCTCATGGCTGATGCTTCTCCTGCTTACGGAATGGTTCTGGCCTCCGATGCTACTACGTCGAGCCGGTCGCGTAAGCCGGGTGGCGACAGACCAACGGATGAAGGACAATGCCGACGACAACAGCAAGCAACACCACAAGGAAAGGAGAACGCAATGCTGAAACGTACATGCACCCTGTTGCTGGGCACCGTGTTCCTGCTGGTCGCCCTGCAGGCCAAGGCCCTGGATGACGACAGTATCGACCGCTGGCTCGCGTCCATGGAGGAGCTACAGACCTGGGGCCAGGACCAGGGCGAACTGGAAGATGACGATCTGCGTGCCGAGGACCCCCAGGACTTCGAC
>SLMR01000089.1 GCA_007133445.1 Aquisalimonas sp.
TCCCACTCGTCGCGACCGGTCTTGCCGGGTTGATGGGACTCGCCTTCGTCCGGCAGCGCCGCGAGGTCTGACAAGCCTCGCCTTCGCCGATCGGCATCCCGCCCCTTTCCAGGCCTGGCCAGCCCGTGGCCAGGCCTTCGTTGGTGCCCCGGCAACACTGGGTTTCGATTCATTGAGCGCTCGGCGAGCTATCACACCGGGTTTGTGCCTCGTCCGCGGTGACCCCCATAATCGATGCGTACACTGGCTACGGTCGTACGGATTGGCACCTGCGCGATCAACTTTAACGGTATGCCGTAATGACAGCCTCCAAGCGTGGGAATGATGGCCGTTACGATCAAGCCAATTGACACCAACGGTCCGAGCAATCCGGGACGGCATGCGTGACCGCTTGGAACGTCACCAGTCCTGGATCTACCTGACTGCCATCCTGCTGGGCCTGGGGCTCGGTCTGATCTGGCCGGCGGCGGGTGGAGCCCTTGAACCACTGCTATGGCCCCTGCTGGGCGCCCTGCTGTATGCAACCTTTACCCAGATCCCCCTGACGCAGCTCTCGGCCGGCGCTCGGGACTGGCGCTTTCTGGTCGCACTGCTGGGCGGCAACTTCCTGGCCATTCCACTATTCGTGGCCGGGGCGGCACAACTGCCACTGGACACCGCCGTGCTGGTGGGCATGCTGCTGGTCCTGCTGGTGCCGTGTACGGACTGGTTCATCAGTTTCACGCACCTGGGCCGCGGTGACGCGGCGCGGGCCATCGCGGCGACACCGCTACTCCTGCTGGGTCAGTTGCTGACGCTGCCCCTGTACCTGTGGCTGCTTCTGGGCGGAGACGTTCTGGAGGCGACCGTGGGCACGCACCTGCTCACCGCGTTCGCCGTGCTGATCCTGCTGCCCCTGGCGCTGGCCTGGTTCACCCGACGGCAGGCAGTATCGTCATCCACGGCGCGGGTGCTGGTCCACCGGCTCGGCGGGCTGCCGGTGCCGCTGCTTGCGCTCGTCGTCTTCGGCATTGCCGTGTCGCAGGTGAACACGGTTACCGCCATGCCGGCGGTGCTGGTTCAGGTGCTGCTGGTGTTCCTGGCCTTCCTGGTCTTCGCGGCCCTGCTGGGCAAGCTGCTGGGGCGCCTGTTCCGTCTGGATGCCCCTCGGGCGCGCACCCTGACGTTCAGTTTCGGCACCCGCAATTCCTTCGTGGTGCTGCCCGTGGCCCTGAGCCTGCCGGAGCCGTGGCAGGCGGCAGTGGTGGTGATCGTGTTCCAGTCGCTGGTGGAGCTGTTCGGGATGGTGGGCTACCTGCGTTGGGTCCCGCGGCTGCTGATTCCGGACCGGGAACAGCAGTCGGCCTGACCGCCGGCGCTCACGGCAGCACGAAGCCGTACTCTTCGAGGATGTCGCGGGCCGGCTGCGCCTGCAGGTAGGCATAGAACTTCCGCGCCGTCTCGCCGGCACCGTCCAGCAGCACCATCCGTTGCCGCAGCGGTTCGTGCTTGTCCTCGGGGATGAGTTCGTACTCGCTGCGCTCGGCGACCTGCGGCGCCAGGGCCAGGGAGTAGGCGACAATGCCGCCCTGGGCTTCCCCGGTGAGTGCCATGCGCATGGCCTGGGAGACGTTCTCGCCGAGCACGAGATGGGGCCGGATGCTGGCCCACAGCTCTTCCGACTGCAGCGCCTGCATCGCGGCCACGCCATAGGGGGCGTGCTCCGGATTGGCGATGGCGAAATGGCGGATGTCGCCATCAGCGACGCGCTCCCGAAGACGGTCCAGGGAGCCGTCCACCACGCCTGAAGGGTCGCCGGCGCGGGCAATCACCACCACTCGACCGATGGCGTAGAGCGTGCCTTCATCCACGGTATGGCCGTCTTCCGCCAGGGCAAACACGTACTCCTCGTCCGCCGACAGATACAGCTCGAACGGCGCCCCCTGGGCGATCTGCCGGCGGAAATTGCCGCTGGAACCGAAATTGAGGCGGACCTGGCGCCCCGTATCCGCCTCGAACTCCTCGGCCACTTCTTCAAGTGCGAACTGGAGATCCGAGGCGGCGGCAATGATGGGGCGGTCGGCCTGGGCGGGAGCGGCGAGAAGCAGTGTCAGCGCGGCGACAAGTATCGTCGCACGAAGGGTGCAGAGCATGCGGTCAGTGTCCATGACGGGAAGTGCGAGTGCTCAGCTTCCGGTGTGCCCCGGGGCAAGTCAATATCCGCACAATGGCCATGGGGGACTGGCGCTCTATCGCGCGCCCTGCGTAACATTCTGAGGCGGCGCACCGGCGCGCCGCCACCGAACGGACCTGCCCCATGTCGCTGTTTCACGCCGTGTTCCCGCAGGAGCCGCGCACCTTCCCCGGCAAGCGCTGGGTGGAAACCAGCCTGCGAACCCTGCACCTGCTCGGCACCGCGGGCATCGGCGGCGGCTTTCTCTGGGGGGCGGATCCGGCGCACTGGCTGCCCTTTCTGTGGCTAACGGTGGTTAGCGGCATGCTCATGGCCGGTCTGCAGATCTGGGGCAACGGCGTCTGGCTGATCCAGGTACGCGGCCTGGCGGTGATGGTCAAGCTCCTGCTGCTGGCCCTTATGGTGCTCTTCGGGGCCCGTGCGGACCTGTTCGTGCTGGTGATCGTCATCTCCGGCGTGGTCTCGCACGCGCCGGCGAACGTGCGCTACTTCTCACCGGTATTCATGCGGCGCATCGAGCGCTTGGGCTGAGACGCAATGGAAACCCTGTTCGCCGAATACCAGTATCTCTTCTGGTGCTGGAACGCTGGATCGTCAGCCGGCCGGAGGTGCGCAAGGGCCTCAACTGGGTGCGACACCGCGCTGGCAAGCCCCTGCTAGTATTCTGACCGAGTTTTCTCACTCAGTGATGTGTTCCAGCCACGCGGAATCCGTAGTGCAACGTGCCCCACCCACGTATCATGGGCTGACCGAACTTTCAGATTGCCCCACCCACTGGGTCAGGAGACATACCGCATGCCGCAGGGCTCTGCCCCGCTCCCGAACGCGCGCCACCACGTGCGCACCATGGCGAAGTTCCGCCCGTGGCTCACCCGCCCGGAACGGCGGATTCTGGCCCTCTTCGGCTCTTCCCACGGCTGGCACCGGCAGGCACACAGGCTGATCCCGATCCTGTTCCTGATCAGCGCCGGAGTCTGGGTGTTCGCGGGCCGGGGGCTACTCACCACTCTCACGCCCTGGGTTGGCGCTGCGGCTCTGCTCGGTGCAGGCGGCTACCTGGCCCGGGTGGTGATGGCGACGGGGCGCGCCTCGCTGGAGGCGGCGTACGACCGCGGGACGCTGGACGCCGCCGTCATTCGCCGCCTCCGCACCGCCCTGTTGCAGGCACTGACCATGGTTGTCGGCACCATCCTGCTGGGGGTGGGCTTCCTGTTCGTTAGCCTGCGGGTGCTGGCTGAGCCGGTGCCGCTGGAGGTTCCGGGCCTGCTCTGGGCGCTGTGCCTGGGGGGGTTCCTGTTGTCGCTGTTCATTGGCGAACTGGTCATGCGCCTGGCTGAAACCCTGGAAAGCGGCCGCACCCCGCTGGATGCAGGCGCAACCGGCGCGAAACCCCGGCACCGACCGCCCGTTGTACCGGAGGGAACCGCAGAACGAGCGGAGCCATGAGAGAGGCCGCGGACCCTCAACTCCCCACCGGGCTCGCAGAACGCATTCTGGAGCGTACCGCGGAAGCGGTGCTGATCTGCGATCATCGAAGACGCATTCTGTGGGTCAATGCCGCCTTCACCCGCATGACCGGCTACACCCTGGAGCAGGTCCAGGGCGAATCCATGATCATCTTCCGCAACAGCCATCACGATACGGCCTTCTACGAAGGGATCTACGAGGTCCTGATGCACACGGGTACGTGGTCCGGAGAAATCTGGCGGCGACGGCGCGACGGCGCGATATTCCCCGCCAATGTGACCGTTAACCGGATCGACGGTGCAACGCCGGAGGACACGTACTATGTGGAATTCGTCACCGACCTGGCCGCGCTCAAGCGCCACGAACGGCGCGTGGAGTTTCTGGCCGGCCATGATGCCCTGACGGAGTTACCCAACCGCGTGCTTTTTCAGGATCGACTGGAGGGAGCGCTCGCACGAGCCGAGCGCCACGGCACGCGTGTGGCGATTCTGTTTGCCGACATGGACAATCTCAAGGAGATCAACGACACCCACGGCCATCCGGTGGGCGACAGGGTACTGCAGGAGGCAGCCGCGCGCCTGCAAGCCAGTGTCCGGGACGAGGACACCGTCGCCCGGATCAGCGGCGATGAATTCGTCCTCCTGCTCGAGCGACTGACCGATCCTACCGCGGCCGACCGCGTCTGCCAGTCCGTTCAACGCACCTTCGAGACCCCGCTGACTCACGATGGACTGCGGGTATCCATGGCCATCAGCATCGGAATCAGCCATTATCCCGACGATGGCACGGACCCGGATGCGCTCGTCGCCCGCGCCGACGCGTCCATGTACCGCGCCAAGCGCGCCGGAGGCGGCCAGGCCGACCCGGACGCCCACGACTCCTGAACCGACAACCAGCAATTGCCCGAAGGCGGA
>SLMR01000378.1 GCA_007133445.1 Aquisalimonas sp.
AAGGCAATCGACGGCAAGGTCTATGACGTGACCGACTACATTGACGAGCACCCCACGAGCGAGCGCGTGTTCGTGCGCTGGTGCGGCCGTGAGGCAACGGAAGCCTGGGCCGACAAGGGCGGCGGGCGTCCGCACAGCCCGGCTGCGGAACAACGGCTGCAGCGATACCTCATTGGAAAGCTTGCGGACTGAGCGGCCCACAGACTAAAGCCCCCGGCTTTGCCGGGGGAGACTTACTCACCCGCCGCCGGGCACGGCGTGCCGTGATGGCGGCATGAGCGCCTACGGTGGTCTCTCTGGCATACTCCGGGACATGCTCGACACCCTGGCCCGCCTGACGATTCGCAATCTGGACTGCGGCTGCCTCACCGGCGTCTCCCTAACGGTCAATCCCGGCGAGGTCGTTTGCCTTTCCGGGCCATCCGGTGGCGGCAAGAGCCGCCTTTTGCGCGCTATCGCCGATCTCGACGCCCACACCGGAGACGTATGGTGGGGAAATCTCCACCAAGGGAGCATTCCGGCCCACCAGTGGCGCCATCACGTCATGCTCCTGCCTGCGGAAGCACCCTGGTGGTTCGAACGGGTGGGAGATCATTTTCCCGCGCCCGCGGAAGCGGCCGACCTTGCCGCCGTGGGCCTTCCTGCCGACACCCTCGACTGGCCGGTGACGCGCCTTTCCTCCGGTGAGCGCCAGCGGGCCGCACTGCTGCGGATGATGGTCCACGATCCGAAAGCACTGCTGCTCGACGAGCCGACCGCAAACCTGGACGCCGCCACCACCGAGCGCGTGGAGGCGTGGCTGCTGCGGCGTATCCGCAGCGACAGGCTGACCGTACTCTGGGTAGCCCACGACATGGCACAGGTCAGGCGCGTCGCCAGCCGGCACCTGCGCATCAACGGCAACCGCCTGGAGACCGTGGCGTGGACGTAATCGAGATCACCTGGTGGTCCCTGGCGGGCACCTCGCTGCTGGTGCTCGCCCTCGCCGCGTGCACTCACCTGGCACGCCTGGGAGTGTCGCGGGATCTGGTCATCGCCGCGGTGCGCACGGTCATCCAGCTCGCCCTGATCGGTCTGGTCCTGGAGACGCTGTTCGCCTTCGCCGCGCTGCAGTGGGTCCTGCTCATGGGCGTGGCCATGGTGCTGATCGCCGGTCGCGAAGTCATGGCCCGTCAGAACCGGCGCCTGACGGGCGGCTGGGCGTTCGGAATCGGAACGGTCGCCATGTTCCTGTCGTCGTTCACCGTGACGGCCTTCGCGCTGGCGGTGGTCATCGGCCCGGACCCCTGGTACACGCCACAGTACTCCATTCCCCTGCTGGGAATGATGCTCGGCAACACCATGACCGGCATCGCTCTCGGGCTCGACCGGCTCACCGACACCGCCTGGCAGCAGCGCCAGGTGATCGAGGGGCGATTGATGCTCGGTCAGAGCTGGTCCATGGCAATCTCGGACATCCGTCGCGACGCGATGCGCACCGGCATGATCCCCATGATCAACGCCATGGCCGCGGCAGGGGTGGTCAGCCTGCCCGGCATGATGACGGGCCAGATCCTGGCCGGGACGCCCCCTGCCCTGGCAGTGAAGTATCAGATTCTGGTGATGTTCCTGATCACCGTCGGCACCGGCTTTGGCACGGTGGCATCGGTGCTGATCGGTGCGCGCCGTCTGTTCGATGATCGTGAGCGCCTGCGTCTGGATCGCCTCAGCGCACCGCGCAAGGGCGGATGACGGCGCGCGTGTCCAGAAACCACCGTAAATCGTCCGAGTCCAGAGGCTTGCTGTAGTAAAAGCCCTGACCCAGGCTGAATCCCATGGCGAGCACTGCCTGGGCAACGACGGCGTTCTCTACCCCTTCGGCCACGACATCCGCATCCAGGACTCCGGCGATGTCGAGCACGGTGGCGACGATTTTCTGACTGTAGCGGTCCTCCAGGACACCGGAGACAAACACCTTGTCGATCTTGATCTCGTCGAACGGATCCTTCTGCAGGTAGAGCAGTGACGAGTACCCGGCGCCAAAGTCGTCCAGGGACAATCGCACACCGAGATCGCGGAGCTGCCGCAACTGCCTTTGCAGAACCGCGGACTCCTGCTCGAACACGCTCTCGGTGATCTCCAGCGTCAACCGGTCTGGCTGTATGCCGTGGGTCGCGATAGCTTCTCGCACGGTCTCCGCAAACCCGCCGAGACGCAGTTGCACCATCGACACGTTGACCGAGACACGGACTACGTCCAGGCCGGCCTCTTCCCACTCACGCACGTGCCGGCAGGCCTCGAGCAGGACCCACTCGCCAATTGGCCCGATCAACTGCCTTTGTTCCGCGGCGGGCATGAAGGTGGCCGGCGACTGTAGTCCACGCTCCGGATGCCGCCAGCGCAAAGGAAGGGCGCTGTCCGACCCTTAGCCATCGTTCGCCAGGTACCTGGGAGAGTCCCCTTCAGGAACTATTCACAACACCCGCCCCATTCCAACGTCTTAAAATGGCACTTCATCGGAAGCGCGTAGGACCCTTACGCGTCCCACCAGCGCTACCAAAACGCGCAGCTCTGGGGTGGAGACGCTAAGCTCGTGGTGAGTGGCAGTGACCTCCAGCCCGTCCGCTGGGTACTCGCTATTCGGCAGTACAGGCAACATTCCTGGACCTTCGAGGAACACAGACATGCCAATGACTGATCCGATGGTCACCCTATCAAAGCTCCAAGGGGCTCTGGACGCAGGCGTCGTCACTCTCAGTCCGTGCAGCATCCATAAAGAATTAGGCGTCATAGCCGATTACCCCGGTGGTACACCAAGATTCACCTACGCTTTGTTGAAGCATGGACACGTTGTTGCGATCTCGGTTTTCGCGTATACGGAGATGGTCGACAACGTACCCTGCTTTCAAGTCGGCTACGCCGTGCGAGAAGAAGATCGTAACGCCGGTCTAGGCGCGAGCATCTTGGCCAAGGGAATCGATGAGCTTAAGCGCAGCCTGTCCGGGACCCCAATCCGACAACTCTTCCTGGAAGCCGTGGTTTCTTCATCGAACACAGCATCCATGAAAATCGCTTATAGGAATATCTCCAAGTTCCCAAGAGAAATAACTGACGAGTTTTCCGGGGAAGACGCTCTTCAATACCGGGAAAAGGTGGAATGTTCAGCGTTTCCTTAAGGCAAAGTTACCACCTCGACACATTCCACCTTGGTCGTGAACCGTGGCGGCTTTTCCAAAGGCTCGTTGGCGTGAGTCGCGCCAAACCGAAAGCGGACTTCCGTTTGTGACGAGCCACCGGCAGCGACGGGTCAGACAGCGCCGACGGAAGGGCGGTGTCCGACCCGTTTAGGCACCGGCGCTCCAAGCCAGCAACGTCCCCTACGACGCACGATCAAGCCGCGGCGAAATACCCAATCGGATGGATCTACCACGGCCGCGCCCTGGTAATGGCGGCCTGGACCGCTGCCCGACCACGGGCAGTAACGCTGGGATCGCGGTAGAGCGTTGCCAGGTAGTTCGCCAATTCAAGGGGAGCGCACAGTTCGAATGCGAGCTGCTGTGGTTCCAGTGCGGCATCAAGCTCGTTGAGCCGCTGGGCAGCGATGATCTGCTCCTCCATTTGCTGCAGCCAGGTCTGATGTCCATGGGCGACGGCGTCGTGAATCGGGCCTGTTTGCGCGTCGAACTCTGCCAACACCTGAGCGAGGAAACAGCCCCCAGGGAATACGCCGCGCTCGACATACGAGAGATAGGCATCGCAAAGGCTTTCGAGGCGAGCCAGCCCCTCCGGAGCGTCCAGCCCCGGACGCAGGACTTCACGCTCAAAAACCTCCGCGGCTGCACGCAGCGTTTCCTCCTGCAGCCGCTGCTTGGACCGGAAGTGCGCGAACACCCCACTCTTGCTGATACCCAGCTCACGGGCGAGGCGCCCGATCGTCAGGCTCCCCAACCCTTCGATGGACGCCACACGCATGGCTGCATCCAGGATCTGGGCGTGGGTCTGCTCTCCGTCAGAGCGTCGGCGCGGGCCCGAAGAGTCGGGATTATCGTTGGTCATGCTTGAAAAGATAGCACGGCTGTACTATACCCAGCGTATAGATCGCACGCTCGTGCGATCTTCGGATCACGACCGACAAACCCGATGCATACACCACGTGCATGGAGGAGAAGTTCATGGATCTTGCCAGCCAGATCCTTGTGTTAGGGGGGACCAGTCTGCTGTTCTTCGGGCTGCTCATGGGGATTCCCATGCTGGCCGTCCGCAGCAAGGCCCCGCATCCACCACGCTACCTGTTTGCCACCCACCTGGTACCAATCATCCAGGGCGGTGTGTTGCTCGCACTGACCGTGGCCTTCGGGTACGCGGCCCTCTCGCCTTGGCTGAAGGCCACGGCAGCCGCCTTCCTAGTGGCTGGCATGGTCTTCTTCTGTCTCGGCCTGTTGACCAATTGGCTACGGGGTGTTCAGGACGCCTTCGCCGAGAACGCCGTCGGCGGCAAGGTCTCGGGGCTTGGCCTGCCGTTTGTGCTGGGTGGCGCGGGG
>SLMR01000074.1 GCA_007133445.1 Aquisalimonas sp.
CCACCAGGCCCGGGCGTCCGGCACGGTGAGTCAACGCGTCCCCGTACGCATGCCAGCCCGTACCGATACCGGCCGCACCGGCCAGCGCCTCAGCCAGCGGCACCGTCTCAGGTGCAATGACGCAGTCATCCACCTGCACGACCATCACACCGGCCTGGTCGTCGAGCGCATAACCACCCCAGTAGACCTCCCCCATGCGCGCATCCAGCGCGCTGTAAACCGCCCGGGCCCCGCACCGGCGCCAGGCACCCTGCGCCAGGGCTGCCAGCGTGGAGACCCCGACCACCGGAACACTCAGCCCCCAGGCGATGCCCTGGGCAACGCCGGCGGCAATGCGCACGCCGGTAAACGCCCCCGGACCGTGCCCCCAGGCCACGGCGCCGAGGTCCGCCCTGCGGATCCCTGCCTCGCCGATCACCTCGTCAATCAGCGGCAGCACCCTGGTGGCGTGCTGGCGCGGGGCGACCAGGAACCGCGCCGTGACGCGGCTGCCGTCACAGACGGCAACCGACAGCGCATCGGTCGCTGTATCCACCGCCAGCAGCGGGCGATGAGCATAATGCGCCCCGGTTTTCACTCTTACTCCTCCTCACGGGCAGGTTCGTCATTCTGCGACTCGTCGACTAACTCGAATTCGAACTCCAGCTGCGCATCGTCGGCGGCCGGATCCAGACCGGTCCAGTACGGCGTTGAATGCGCGGCTTGGGGCGACGCCTGGTAGCGCTCCTGCGCGGACACCTGGATGCGGTCGCCGACCCGGTGGCGGTAGGCGCCGAACATGGCAATCAACAGTGCCACCAAGGCAACCCCCATGAACAGCCCGTGCTCTCCGACCGCATCCATGAGCCCCGAAACGGCCAGCGGGCCCGCGATCATGCCGAGACCATGGACCAGCAGCAACGTGGCGCTGGCCGGCACACGCTCGTCCGGGGTCATGAAGTCATGCGCCAGGGCCAGGCTGAGGGCGTACATGGTGAAGTTGCTGCCGCCCCAGAAGATCACCAGTACGATGACTGCCCAGGCCGGTTGGTCGTGCAGTAGTGCCAGCAGCAAACTGACGAAGGACACCAACAGCGCCGTCGCCATAATGACACGACGCCGATCGTAATGGTCCGACAGGCGTCCAATGAGGTACTGAAGCAGGAGTCCACCGAGGATTGCGGCACCCATGAAGGTGCCCACCTCCCCGGCGCTGAACCCCACCGCCACCGCGAACACCGGACCCAACGCAAAGAAGGCACCGTTCGTGACACCGGCACCGAGGGCCGTGACCGCGGCCAGCGGCGAAATACGGTAGAGCTCGCGCAGCGTCACCCGCCCGGTGGTCTCGAACTCCGGTGACGGGACACGAGCCAGGGCGACGGGGATCAATGCCGCGGCCAGCAGCATGGCGGCAACGCTGAACAGGTGGTGCGTCGTGACGTCCCCCAGCCCGAGGGCGAACTGCCCGGAGCCCAGAGCCGCCGACGTAACCACCACGTAAATGCCCAGCACCCGACCACGGATCTCCCGCGGCGTTCGGTCGTTCAGCCAGCTTTCGGCCACCATGTACAAACCCGCAATGGCGAAACCGAACAAAATGCGTAAGCCGGCCCACAGCCACGGATCCACGTACAGGCCATGTGCCAGGGCGGCGCAGGCGGCCACCGCAGCCAGTGCCGCGAATACGCGGATATGCCCCACCGCCTGGATAATCCGGTCGCAAAACAGCGTCCCCAGAACGAAACCCACCGAGTAGCACGCCATCACCATGCCGATGACAGTGGCTGAGATGCCCTCCACGCCGAGACGCACGGAGAGCAGCGTACCCAGGAGGCCACCACCAAGCAGCAGGATGCCTACGGAGAGCAGCAACGCCGCCAGGGACGCCAGGGTGGGAACCATCATCGATCGCTACCGGGTCAGGTGAACTCGCGGAAGCGTAGCAAGGGGGACAGGACACCGGGAAATCCACGAATCGCTCGCGCATTTCCCGGCACCTGCGCTCGCCACACCCAAGACTTTCCGAAAAACAGGAAATAAAGAGAAATAATTGCCACAACTAAATGGAAATATTATTTATAAACAAGACTTCGTAATATAAAAATAAAGAATCAACAAATTGAAAATACAACAACCCCATAAATCGTTAACAATGGCTTTTCTGAAGCCTCAGCGGCGGCTTGACCCCAACCACTCAACATGCTTAACTATGGTGCGAACTCGAAACCCGAGAGGCCAAATCTTTGGCTGACCCCACACCACCCGCACCGGCAACGCCGAGGGGTGAACCCGAAATCCTACCCCGGCCCGAGGCAACGGGCTTCCCCACTGCTCCCAAGAAGGCCGGCGTCGCGAAAAGCGCCGCGATGGGGCGCTTGTGGCGTGCCACCGCGGCTGTTCCCGACACGCAACATTCGGTCGACGCGGACAACCCCCGTCGCCACGGGTCGCACTAACCAGCGCAGATGATACCCATGAACTCGAAAGATACGAGTGAAAGCGTGTTCCGGAATGCGACCACGGATGATGGCGCATCCATGTGGCGTGTCGTGAAAGAATCGGGCGTCTTGGATGTTAATTCCGCGTACATGTACATGCTGCTCGGCAGGGAATTCGGCGACACCTGCGTGGTCGCGGAACACGACGGGACGGTGACCGGTTTCGTGACCGGTTTTCGCCCGCCTAAGCGGCCGGACAGCATTTTCCTGTGGCAGGTCGGCGTCGACGCCAGCATGCGCGGCCTGGGCCTCGGCAAGCGGCTCCTCGCAGCATTCCTGCAGAGCCCCGGGGCCCGTGGCGCCACCATGCTGGAGACCACGATCTCACCGTCCAACGAAGCGTCGAAGGCACTGTTCACCGCCATCGCCCGGGAACTCGGCACCGACATCCGCGCCGCCGAGGGCTTCCGTGCCGATCAGTTTCCGCCGGAAGGGGATCACGAGGCCGAGGACTGGTATTTCATCGGCCCTTACGCCCCATCCGCCCCCATTCAACTCAAGCCGTGAGGATCAACTCATGACCATGGATCACATGCAGATCATCAACCAGCACGAGTCGGAAGTCCGCAGCTACGTGCGCGGTTTCCCGACCACGTTCGCCAAGGCGAGCGGCTCCTGGATGTACAACACCGACGGTGACGCCTACCTGGACTTCTTCGCCGGTGCCAGCGTGATCAACTACGGGCACAACCACCCGGAGCTGAAAAAGGCGCTGATCGAGTACCTCAGCGAGGACAACATCACCCACAGCCTGGACATGGCCAGCGTGGCGCGAGCCGAATTCCTTGAGACCCTCGACCGGCTGATTCTCAAGCCGCGGGGCATGGACTACCGCGTCCAGTTCCCCGGGCCGACCGGCACTAACGCCGTGGAGGCGGCGCTTAAGATCGCCCGCAAGGTGAAGAAGCGTGACACCATCATGGCGTTCACCAATGCCTTCCACGGCATGACGCTGGGCTCGCTGTCGGTGACCGGCAACGGCTTCAAGCGCCAGGGCGCCGGCGTTACGCTGGATAACACAACCCACATGCCTTTCGACCGGTACCTGGGCCCGGGCACCAACAGCCTGGAGTACATGGACCGGATGCTGTCCGACAGCGCCTCCGGTGTCGACGTCCCTGCCGCCGTGATCACCGAGACGGTGCAGGCCGAGGGTGGCGTCAACGTGGCCGACCTGGAATGGCTGAAGGGCCTGGAGAAGCTGTGCCGCAAGTACGACATGCTGCTCATCGTCGACGACATCCAGACCGGCCTGGGCCGCTGCGGCCACTTCTTCAGCTTCGAGGAAGCGGGCATCAGCCCGGACATCGTGACGCTGTCCAAGTCCCTGAGCGGCTACGGCCTGCCCCTGGCGATCACGCTGATCAAGCCCGAATACGACATCTGGGCGCCGGGCGAGCACAACGGCACCTTCCGCGGTCAGAACCCCTCCTTTGTCACGGCGAAGCGTACCCTCGAGCTGTTCTGGTCGGATGACAGCTTCGAGAAGGACATCGCCCGCAAGGGCAAGCGCATGGCCGAGTTCCTGGACGGCCTGGCCAAGCGCTACCCGGATGCCCGGGGCTGCCCCCGTGGCCGCGGCATGATGCAGGCCATCGAGTTCGCCAACGTGGAGCTGGCCGAGAAGATCTCCGAGGTGGCCTTCCGCCATGGACTGATCATCGAGACCGCCGGCACCGACGATCAGGTGCTGAAACTGCTGCCGCCCTGCACCATCGAGGATGCTGACCTGGAGAAGGGTCTGGAGATCATCGAGAAGAGCCTGGTGGAAGCCATGAGCGAACTGGGCATCCAGCGGCAGGCGGCGGCCGGCCAGTAAAACGTCCGGGCTGGACGTAACGCCAATAGCGGCCGATCATGGAGGCGGAACACGCGGCAGCGTTGTCCGCCCCGGGTCGGCCGCTTCTACATCCGGGAATCGGGGAAACGCCACCACCCATCGCGACGTGACGAGGAGAATTGCTAATGAAAATCGTCAACATCAGAGATCTCAAGGGCACCGAACGGGAAGTCAAGGGACCTGGCTGGACCAGCTACC
>SLMR01000375.1 GCA_007133445.1 Aquisalimonas sp.
GACATTGCAGAGCAAGGCGCTCAGCTGTCGCGACTGACGTCGCTCCCACGGGCTCCCGCTCGGCATGCGGTGCCTCGAGATGCACCATCTCGACCTGCGTAGGAGCGGCGCAAGCCGCGACCAGGCGCCGCCCCGGACAGGGAACCTAATCCTCCAGCATCGGTCTCAATTCCGACCAGATGTTGTCCAGGATGCGCTCCTGCGCTTCGACGCCGGGATGGATGCCGTCGTCCTGCATCAGCGACGAGTCCTCGGCGATGCCGTCGAGAATCCGGGCTACGAGCGGCAGATCGTTTTCCGTGGCAACATTGGCGAAGGCGTTGGCAAAACGTTCGGTGTAGGCGCGACCGTAGTTCGGGGGAATGCGCACGCCGGCGATCAGGACCCGCGCATCGCTGTCCCGCGCGGCGTCCACCATGCGCTGGAGGTTGTTCTCGATCTCCCCGGGGCTGACGCCGCGCAGGCCGTCGTTGCCGCCGAGGGCGATGATGACGATGGCGGGCTCGTAGCGCTCCAGGGCGCGCGACAGGCGGTTCAGACCGTTGCGGGTGGTGTCGCCGCTGGTGCTGGCGTTGGCCGCGCGCCAGTCCAGGCCCTCCTGTTGCAGCCGGTCATCCAGTAGCGCCACCCAGCCCTGCTCCCGGTCCATGCCGTAAGCGGCGCTGAGGCTGTCGCCGAGGACCAGAACCGTTCGTTCCCCGGCCTGCACCGGGGCCAGCAGTAACAGCAACATCGCCGTGACGGCGAGCCGGATCAGGAGTGAGTGGCGCATGGTGGAGAGGCAGTCGCGCAGTGTCGTGCGAACCGAGAATCTGGGCATGGTCTTTCAGGGTCCCGAAGGTGTCATTCGTCTGTTCGAGGGTATTGATCTTGCCATCGAGCGGGGGGAAACGCTCGCGATTCTCGGCGCGTCCGGCTCCGGCAAGTCCACCCTCCTGGGCCTGCTCGCCGGATTGGACCTCCCCACCGAGGGTCGGGTTCACGTGGGCGACGCCGAACTCACCGCCCTGGACGAGGACCAGCGCGCCCGTATCCGTGGCGAACAGGTGGGCTTCGTGTTCCAGGCCTTCCACCTGCTGGGCGGACTGACGGCCCTCGAGAACGTGATGATGCCCCTGGAGCTGGCGGACCGGCCTGACGCCGAGGCTGCCGCCCGCCGCGCCCTGGAACAGGTCGGCCTGCAGGAGCGCACCGGGCACTATCCCAAGCAGCTCTCCGGCGGTGAGCAACAGCGCGTGGCCATCGCCCGCGCGTTTGTGGCCGCGCCACAGCTGCTGCTGGCGGACGAGCCGACCGGCAACCTGGATCGCGCCACCGGCGAGCGCATCCAGGATCTTCTATTCCAACTCAACACCGCCCAGGGCACCACCCTGGTGGTGGTCACCCACGACCCCGCCCTGGCTGCGCGCTGCCAGCGCGTCCTCCAGCTGGACGGTGGCAAGCTGGTGGCCGCATGAAGGCCATGCGCCACGGGCTGCGGCTGTTGCGCCAGGACTGGCGCGCCGGCGAACTGCGGCTGCTCGGCATGGCCGTGGTGCTGGCGGTCACCGCCATCACCGCCGTCGCCTGGCTGGCCGACCGTGTCGGTGCCGGCGCCGAAGGGCGGGCCTCCGAGCTGCTGGGCGCCGACCGCGCCCTTTCCAGCGAGTCCGAGATTCCCTCCCGCCTGGAAGACCTGGCCGTGGAAATGGGGCTCGAGACCACCCGCACCCTCGAGTTCACCAGCGTCGTGCTGGCCGGCGACGACACGCTGCTCACCTCGGTGAAGGCCGTGGGCGGCGCTTATCCCCTGCGCGGCGCCCTTGAGGTGGGGCCGCACCCTGACGCCGAGCGCCAGGTGGCCGATGGCGTTCCGGCGCGCGGGGAGGTCTGGGTGGCGCCCCGAGTGCTGCTGCAACTGGATCTCGACCCTGGTGACAGCATCGACCTGGGCGCCTCCACATTCGACATCGGCCAGGTCCTGTTCCTGGAGCCCGACCGGGGCGGTGGCTTCCGCAGTCTGTCGCCGCGCGTGATGATGCACCTGGATGACGTCGCTGCCACCGAGCTGGTCCAGGAGGCCAGCCGGGTGCGCCATCGGTTGCTGGTGGCCGGCGACGCCGACGCGGTGGCCGCCTGGGTGCGTCACGTAGAGCCGGAACTGGGTGACGGCATGGCCATTGAGGCTCCGGGGGACGAACAGCCCGGCGTCTCCCAGGCCATGGAGGTGGCCGAGCGCTTCCTCGGCCTCAGTGCGCTGCTGACGGTGATCGTCGGTGGCGTCGCCATGCTGCTGACCATCCGCCGCTACGCCGCCCGCCACCTGGACCGGGTGGCGGTGATGCGCTGTCTGGGAGCCACCCAGCGCCAGATCGTCGCCATGCTCACCTGGAAAATGGTCTGGCTGGGGCTGTTCGCGGGCCTGATCGGCACGCTGCTGGGCTATCTGGTGCACCTGCTCATGGTGGCCCTGGTGGCCGACTACCTGCCCGAGCTGCCGGCGCCGTCGGGGCGACCGGGCTTCATCGGCCTGCTAACGGCCCAGGTCATCCTGCTGGGGTTCGCGTTGCCCACCGTGCTGCGTCTCAAGCGCGTGCCGCCGCTGCGCGTGCTGCGGCGGGATCTGGGGGACCACGTCTACCGCGGCGCCAGCGTCTACGTGGCGGCCATGGCCGCGGTGTTCGGCCTGATGTGGTGGCAGGCGGGGGATCTGGTGCTCAGCCTCTATGTTTTCGGCGCGGTGCTCGGCGCGCTGGCCGCGCTTGCCCTGGCCGCGGCCCTGGTCATCCGGCTGCTGCGTGCCGGACGCGGGCGGCGGGGCAGCGCCTCGCTGCTGCTGGCCGGGCTGGTCCGGCGGCCCTGGACGGCCTCCATCCAGATCATGGCCCTGGGCCTGGGGCTCACGGCCCTGTTGCTGCTGACCCTGGTGCGCAACGACCTGCTGGCCACCTGGCAGGATGGCGTGCCCGAGGATGCCGCCAACTACTTCATGATCAACATCCAGCCGGATGAGGCTGACAATCTGGCAGGGCGGCTGGACGAGGCGGGTCTCAGGAGCAGCGTCTATCCCATGGTCCGCGGCCGCCTCGTGGGCATCAACGATCGTGACATCAGCCCCTCGGACTTCGAGGAGCCCCGCACCCGCCGCCTGGTGGCCCGTGAGTTCAACCTCTCGTGGCTGGACGAGCTGCCCGACGACAACCGCGTTGTCGCGGGCGAGTTCTGGGAGGCCGACACCGACGACCCGGCGCAGTACTCCCTGGAAGAGGAAATGGCCGAGCGCCTGGGCGTGGGGGTGGGGGATGTGCTCCACTTCGAGGTGGCCGGCGAACGCTACAGCGCCCCGATCACCAACATCCGCGCGGTGCAGTGGGACAGCTTCAACGTCAACTTCTTCGCCGCGTCCGCCCCGGGGTTGCTGGATGACGCCCCGGCCACCTACATCACCAGCTTCTACCTGCCGCCCGGCGAGTCGGCGCTGGTGGGTCGGCTGGTGCGGGAATTCCCCAGCGTCACGCTGATCGACGTCAACGCCATCCTGGATACCGTGCGCGGCATCATGGAACAGGGCGCCCGCGTGGTGGAACTGATGGCGTTGCTGACCCTGCTGGCAGGCCTGGTGGTGCTGCTGGCGGCCCTGCAGGTCACCCGCGAGGAGCGTCAGTTCGAAAGTGCGCTGTTACGGGCCATGGGGGCCCGGCGGGCGTTGATCCGTCGCCTGGCCGGCGTGGAGTTCCTGCTGCTGGGCGGTGTGGCCGGGTTGCTTGCCGGCACTGCGGCCACCATCGCCGGCGTGGTGATCGGTCGTCAGCTGTTCGAGCTGGACTACGCCTTCAATCCGCTGTTCCCGGTGATAGGCGCCCTGGTGGGTGCCGGGGTTGTGGCCCTGGCCGGTCTGCTGGCGACGCGCCGGCTCTATCAGGTCTCGCCCATGCGCCTGTTGCAGGAGGCAGAGGAGGGGTGATCAGCTTTGTTGCGCTGCCGCATGGATCGCGTTAGGTTGCGAAGATTGTCTAGATATCATTCAGCCATTAACGGGAGTCCGACTTGTATCAAGGTTACTGTTTCGAGGAACTGGAGGTGGGCATGACCGCCTCCTTCGGCAAGACCGTCACCGAGGCGGATCTCGCCAACTTTGCCGGTGTCAGCACCGACTTCAATCCCCTGCACATGGACGCGGAGTTTGCCGCCGACACGCGCTTCAAGCAGCGCATTGCCCACGGCATGCTCGGCGGCTCCTACCTGTCTGCGGTGCTGGGCATGCAGTTGCCCGGGCCCGGGGCGATCTACCTGGAGCAGTCCCTGCGCTTCCGCGCCCCAGTGCACATTGGCGATCGGTTGGTATCCCGGGTGGAGGTCACCGAGCTCATGCCGGAGAAGAACATCGCCACCTTCCGCACGGAATGCCTGGTGGGAACCAAGCGGGTGATCAGCGGTGAGGCCGTGCTGATGGTGCCGCCACGGGCAGCCCGGCAGGGATGACCGCGGCGGTGGAGCGCCTGCGGCCCGACGCCTGGATCGGCACCTTCGA
>SLMR01000192.1 GCA_007133445.1 Aquisalimonas sp.
AGACCGCCCGCGACCTCGGTCAATTTCACCGCCTCGTACTCGGTATCGATACGCTCTTCCACGACCGTGTCTGCTAGAGTCACCGGCGCGATTCCAGCCAGAGCCAGGGCCGGCAGTGTCGTCATCGGACGCGTCGCTCGCATGGTGAGGACCTCTCAACAGCTGGATGATCATTAGACTGTAGCGTACTCAAGGAGGTGACCGTGACCCTTTCAGAACCCCACTTCGTCGACGTCCAGGGTGAGCGCTTCGCATACCGTGAGGGCGGCGACCCGGCCGGGACACCTGTGGTGATGGTGCATGGCTGGCCCGAGAGCTCGTATTGCTGGGCGCCGCTGACCACGCGCCTGAAACCTGGCCTGCGGGTGATCGCACCGGACCTGCGCGGCCTGGGTGACAGCACCCGCGACGGCGAACCGGCGGCCTTCCGCAAGCAGGCGCTGGCCCAGGACATGTTGCGGCTTCTGGACGCCCTGGAGATCGAACGGTTCCAGCTCGTGAGCCACGACTGGGGCGGCGTGGTGGCCCAGGAGATGGCCGTGGCCGCTCCGGAGCGCATCACCCGGCTCGTCATCATGAACATCAGCATCATCAACAACGCCCGCGGCAACGCCGAGGCACTGGAAGTCGTCAGAAGCAAAGGGGCACGGCACCAGTGGTATCAGCACTTCCAGCAGCACCCGGGGCTGGCCGAGGCCATGATCCCCGGCAACGAGGCCGCCTGGCTTGGCGCTTTTCTGCGCACGTCCACCGGCGCGCCTTTCCCCGAGGACGCGTTTCGTGAGTTCGTGCGCTGCTACAGCATCCCCGGAACTCCCGGTGCCGGTGCCAACTACTACCGCGCCATGCCGGAGGATCAGAAGCGCTGGGCGTCACTCACCGGGCACGTCTTTCCGATGTCCTCCCTGTATGTGCACGGCAACAAGGACAAGGTGGTGATTCCGGAATTCCTCAATCACGTCGACGAGTGCTTCCGGGAAATTCAGGTTGAATCCGTCGATGCCGGGCACTTCCTGCAGGAGGAAGCCCCGGACGCCGTCGCCGAGCACATCAACGCCTTTCTGCAGGCCTCATGACGCCCCGGGCGGCTGCTCGTCCATGCGCCAGTGCTCCTCATCCAGATCCGGTACGGCCACCATGGCCACCGCCTCGATGCGCAGCATGGACCGCTTGAGTTTGCGCAGGCGCTTGCGGTAGCGGGCGACTGATTCCGAACGCGCGCAGGCCCGTTCGACCTCCTGCACGAGTTCGTGCTCGTGATCCACGGCTTCGAACAAGGCGGGCGTCGCGCGCCAGTCCCGCCCCAGGCGCCAGAGGGTGGGGGCGGCAAACAGCAGCATGCCGCCGGCGATGAACAGCACGGCGTCGGGCGCCGCCATGGCCAGGAAGCCACCGAACGAGAAGATGATGATGATCTGCAGCAGCAGCCACTGCAGATGCCGCCGGCGCTCGCGCTCGAGCTGGTCCAGTGCGGTGCCGTCCGGCGGCGGGTATCCGTTGATGATCCAGAACGCAAACCGCGATGCGATCCGGTCCGTGAATGGCGGCTTGCGGCCACCCCGAAGAAATCTCATGACAACCTCTTCTGGCTCCCGTCAGGACGGGTGAATTTGAATGCTCCCGGTCGGACGCGGCCGTGGGTACGAGCGAACCCGCCAACTGAGGGCCACCCCCACGGCAACCAGAGTGGCACATAGGGCGAACGTCAGGCGGAAGTCTCCGGTCCAGTCAATCAGCCCCCCTGCCATCACGGGCCCGGCGAGCTGTCCGGCGGCCATGAACACGGTGACAAAACTCACCGCCAGCGGCGCATCGCGGGCCGCAACATGTTCCGTGCTCGCCGCCAGGATGGTGGTAAACACCCCGCTCACGGCGATGCCCAGGACCAGGTAATGGGCTGCGAACCCCGACAGCGTCGGCAACGCCACCGGCACGGTCATGCCGACGAAGTACAACACCATGGAGAGCATGAGCGCCGCACCGCGGCCGACACGATCCGACAGCCATCCCCAGACCAGGCTCGAGACCATGCCGAGCGCGCCCATGATGGCGGCCAGCCGCCCAGCCACCACGCCGGAGATGCCGGATTCCAGCGCGAAACTGTACATGAACACCACCTGGACGATGTAGGTGGTTCCAAGCACGCCATACACCAGCCCCACCAGCAGCACATGGCGGTTACGGAACACCGCCGCCCGGTCAGGCCGGTGGCCCTGCCCCTGTACCCCGGACTGCGGTGGGTTATGGACGAACGCCAGCACGGCCAGCAGGACCGCGGCCCCGCCCACGGCGAAGGCCGCCCACGTGACGCGCCAGCCGGCATCACCAAACACCTCGGGGGCGTAGGGAATCAACACGCCGCTGATCAGCATTCCCGCGCCGACGCCGCCGTTGAGCAGACCGATGACAACACCCCGGCGCTCGGGAAACCAGCTGGACAGAAGTGAAACCAGTGGCGTATAGCCGAACGCCGTTCCGAAACCAAGCAGCGCCATGAGCGCCAGAAGGACCCGGTAATCCGACGCAACGCTCAGGCCGGCGAAGCCCACCGTCACCAGCAGCACGCCCAGCAACACGGTGTTGCGCCCGCCGACGCGCCCTGCGGTCACACCGGCGACCATGACCAGACAGAGATAACCCAGCGCCGTGACCGTGCCCAGCGTCCCCGCCTGCTGGTAGCTGAGGCCCAGATCCTCACGCATGGGCGGCACGATGAACCCGTACGCCAGCCGCGCGAACACCAGCACGACCACCGTCACCAGCATGCCGGTGCCAATCATCAGCCAGGCCGGCGGCCGTGGCGCAGCCGCCGTCGCTGCTCCTGCATCCATGGTCAGCTCAGCTCCCGGCCCGTGCCCTCAACGTCCGGCCAGGGTGTCGAACACCGGCCCTTCCGCATGCGCCGCCTCGGCCCGGGCGCGCACGAGATCCTTGATCTTGGCGTGGGGGAACACGTAGAAGCGTCCCTGCTCCACGGCCTCCAGCGTCTGTTCGGCGATGCGGTCGGCCGGGATGCGCCCGTGCTCCACCGCGCGGCGCAGTTCCTGCTCCCGGCGTTTCCTGAGCTCTGATGCCGGTGCGCTGTCGGCGAGGTCGGCAGGTCGGTTGCGCGCGGAATCCGTAATCGGCGTCGGGAAGAACGCGGGAGACAGGAGCGTGACGCCGATGTCCGCCTCCACGTCCCGCAGGTCCAGTGCCAGGGTTTCCGTCATGGCGACCACCGCGCACTTGCTGGCGTTGTAGATACCACTTCCCGGAGCATTGACCCAGCCCGCCGCCGAGGCCGTATTCACGATGTGGCCTTCGCCTTGCGCGATCATGCGCGGCACGAAGGCACGGATGCCCCAGGCCACACCCTGCAGGTTGACGCCCAGCACCCACTGCCAGTCGGCCTCGGTGTGTTCCCAGATCGGGCCATTCACGGCCACGCCGGCGTTGTTGAACACCACGTGGACCCCGCCGTAACGCTCCCAGACCTCGGCGGCGAACGCCTCCACCGCCTCGGCCTTCGAGACATCGAGCACATGCTGGCTGAACCCGACCCGGGGACATTCCGCCGCGAGCCGCTCCACGGTGGCGGCCATGCCGGCCTCGTCCACGTCACCAATGGCGACGGACATGCCACGCCGGGCGCAGGACAGCGCCAGTTCGCGCCCCAGGCCACTGCCTCCGCCTGTCACAACAGCCGTCCGCCCCTGCAGCTTGTTCATCACTTCGCTCTCCTCCACTCACCCTTCTTGTGTTCCACACCCACGACCGGCCGACGCCGTCCGAAGGCCGCTCATGGTAGCACCCGGTGCCCCGGTGCGAACGCCTGCTCGCAGGAGTCACGGCATAGATGCTATAACGGCCCGATAGTGGGGACGTCGGGCACAGAAACCCGGCCCCTGACTGGGACGCGGGACGCGGGACGCGACCACAGGGTGAGCAATGAAACTGCCGGGATGGATCCGACACCGTCGCCTGAGCCTGAAAGTCGTCCTGGCCATTCTTCTCGCCAGTTCCCTGGTCACACTGATCGTCACCGCCATCCAGCTCTATCTTGAGTATCAACGGGACCTGGACAGTCTTGAGCAGGGACTGTCCGATGCCCGGTCCAGTTTCTCGGACACCCTTGGCGCCAGCCTCTGGGCCCTCGACGAGGACCAGCTCGAGCTTCAGCTCCGTGGCCTGTACAGCCTTCCCCACGTGGAGCGCGTGCAACTCTCCGGCGACCTGGCTATGGAGATCGGACAGAACGACGGCTACCCGTATCGCCGGGAGATGACCATCCCCGTCGAGCACCGGACTGCGGACGGCGTTGCCCACGACCTGGGCGAAGTGACCGTGACCGCATCTCTCGCGGCAATCCACGCCCGGGTCTGGGAACGGTTGCTGACCATCCTCGGCACGCAGGCTGCCAAGACGTTTGTTGTCTCCCTGCTGTTGCTCGCACTCATCTACTACCTGGTCATCCGCCATCTCCAGCGGCTGGCCTCATTCGCCCGGTCCCTGCGGCTCGAC
>SLMR01000226.1 GCA_007133445.1 Aquisalimonas sp.
GCCGCCAGGCCCTTCTGGGTGTTCTGGGTCTCGAACTCCACGCGCTGGCCTTCGGCCAGGCTCTTGAAGCCGTTGCCGCTGATGGCGGAGAAATGGACGAACACGTCCTTGCCACCGTCTTCCGGAGTAATGAAACCAAAGCCCTTGGCGTCGTCGAACCACTTAACAGTACCGGTCATCATCGTAACGTTTCCTCTTCATTGATGATCTAGATGTTGCAGGTCGGACTGAAGAACGTACGGTGTGACTACCAGACTGGTGGGACGACCGAAACTACTCTCAGGAAAGACACTGCAAGGCGGAGAATACAGCACCCACACGCGCCGTCAACGTTTTTTTCGCGCCCTCGGGGCACTGGCGGTGTCAGTCCGCGCCGTGGTAAACCGGCACCCATGAGAACACAAGAACAACCGTGCGCGGGTCATCCAGGCGGCGCGTCATGACCGAACCCGTCGAGGTCCCTTACTGGCTCCTTGCGATCATGGGGGTGATCACCCTGTGGGCGGTGATGTCCCGCCTGCTGATCCCCACCGTGCGCTGGTTCTTCCGCCGCCGGCTCACGCGCCTGATCGAGGAAGTGAACCGCAGGCTGCACCTCAAGCTGCCCACGTTCAGCCTGACCAAGCGCGAGGTGCTGATCGACCGCCTTGCTTACGACCCCCGGGTGCTGGCCGGCGTGCGCGCATACTGCGAGACCAACGGCACACCCTGGGGGGTTGCCCTGAAGCGGGTGGAAACATACGCCCGCGAGATCGTGCCAGCGTTCAACGCCTACGTGTACTTCCGTTTCGGCAACCGCATCGCCCGCTACGTCGCGCGGCTGTTCTATCGCGTCCGTCTTGCCTACCGCAACCACCACGGGCTGGCGGACGTGGACCCGAACGCCAGCGTGGTGTTCGTGATGAACCATCGCAGCAACATGGACTACGTGCTGGTGGCCTACCTCACCGAAGAGCAGACCGCGCTCTCCTATGCAGTCGGCGAATGGGCCCGTGTCTGGCCGCTGGAGCCTCTGGTCCGGGCCATGGGCGCCTACTTCGTGCGCCGTAACTCCCAGAACGCACTGTACCGCCGCGTGCTGGAGCGCTACGTCCAGATGGCCGTCGACGGTGGCGTGGTCCAGGCGGTGTTCCCGGAAGCCGGCCTCAGCCGGGACGGCGCCTTCCGTGAACCCCGCTCCGGCCTGGTGGACTACATGCTGCGGGATTTCGACCCGGACGGCGAGAAGGACATCCTGTTCATCCCGGTGGGCCTCAATTATGACCGCGTACTGGAGGACCGTACGCTGCTTGCCGAGGCGGATCAGCGCATCAAGCGCCGCTCCACCGTTCGTGCCATGGCAGAGGGCGTCTGGCTGCTGCTCCGCAACCTGCTCGGCCGGTTGCGGGGCCGGCCTGAGAGCATGGGCTACGCCGCTGCGGGGTTCGGCATGCCGGTGTCGGCCCGGGAGTGGTGCCAGGCACGGCAGGTCGACCCCAGAAGACTGGAACAGCGCGAGCGTATGCGCCTGAGCCGCTGTTTCGTCGGCCACCTGATGGAGCGGATCGCGGAGGTGGTCCCCATCCTGCCCGTGCCGATGGTCGCCTGGCTCCTGCTCCACGCCCCCGAGCGTTCCTGGACGCGCGAGGCCCTGCAGCAGGCGTACCGGGAGGCAGTGGACGCCCTGGATGCACGCCCGAGCCCGCCGTACATTCCCCATCGCGATCCGGTCTACGCCATCGATGTGGCCGTGGGCTTGATGCGGGAGCGCGGAGCCGTCCGTGACAGCGCGGACGGCTTCCAGGCCGTGACTGCGGAGACCCGACTGCTGCAATACTATGCCAACGCGGTCGCCCACCATATGGACCCGCTGGCAATTCAAGGCTTGAGCGAGCCGGACCCCGGGGAGTAACAGCTCACATGAGTCCCAGGGTCTTGGGCAGCCACAGGGCGATCATCGGGAACAGCATCACCAGCACAAGCCCTACCAGCTCCACCGCCGTGTACGGGATCACCGACCGGTATATGTCTCCCATCGTGACGCTGGGAGGCGCAACGCCCTTCAGGTAGAACAGGTTGAACCCGAATGGCGGGGTCATGTACCCGATTTCCATCATGATGATGAACAGGATGCCGAACCACACCGGATCCATCCCCAGTGCGGTGATGATCGGCATGAACACCGGCAGGGTGATGAGCATGATACCCAGCGGATCGAGCACCATCGCCATGATGAAGATGATGAGCATGATGGTGATCAGGACTCCCCACTCGCCGCCGGGGATGGACATCATCCACTCCGCGATCATGGGCTGAGCACCCATGGACGTATACGCGGTGCTGAAAGCATGGGCCGCGAACAGGATCCACATCACCATACCGGTGAGCTTCAGGGTACGGACACAGGCCTCCCTCAGCATCGTCCAGGAGAAGCGCCGATAGACCACGGCGGACACAAGGGAGCCGAACACGCCAATCGCCGCCGCCTCCGTGGCCGTCGCGATCCCGCCCAGAATCGAACCGAGCACGATCACGACAATCAGCATCGGCAGGACCACCGAACGCAGCGCGATGAATTTCTCCTTGAGCGAGCCACGCTCCTCAGGGGGCAGCGCCGGCCCCATATGCGGCTGGAGATAGCAACGGACCGCAATATAGATGGACACCAGGACCATCAGGAGCAGCCCCGGAATGATACCGGCGGCAAACAGTGCCCCCACCGACGTCCCGGTGACCAGCGCGAAGAGGATCATGATGATGCTCGGCGGGATGAGGATGCCCCAGCCACCACCGGCATTGATGGCACCCAGCGCCATTTCCTTGTCGTACTTGCGCTCCAGCATGTTGGGGAGCGCGATGGTCCCCATACTTGTCACTGCCGCTCCGCTGATCCCGCACATGGCGGCAAAGATCGCGCATATGCCCACCGTGCCGATCGCCAGACCACCACGCACACCGGCCCACCACATGTGCATCATGCGGTAGAGATCCCGGGCGACACCCGAGCGCTCGAGGATCATGGCCATCAGGATGAACAGCGGCACCGCAATCAGCGTAAAGCTGTTCATGGTGCTCCACATCCTGGAGGCGACCATGTAGAACGCCTGCGGTCCCCAGTCAAAGTAAAGGAAGATGACCGACACGCCACCGAGAACGAAAGCCAGAGGCACGCCGAGGAACAGGAAGATCAGCAGCGAGCCGAAGAACAGCAGCGTAAGCATCTCCGGACTCATAGCGCGTCCTCCGCTTTCTTCTCCTCGGGCGCAAAGAGATCCTCACCGGGATCCAGATTGAGCATGATGAGCAAGTCGTGAATCAGCTTTACGATGCCCTGGAGCAGCAACAGACCGGCGCCAACGGGGATGGTCACCTTGACAGGCCAGACGGGCGGATCCCACGCCGAACGCGAGGTTTCCCAGCGGCTCACCGAGTCCTCCGCCAGGCTGTAGCCTTCAATCACGAGGACCAGCAGGAAGGCGAAGAACAGGAACGAGGTCAGCACATCCACGGCCGCACGCACCCGCCGCGGGAAGCGAGCATAGAAGATGTCCACATTCACGTGCGCCTTCTGCGTCATGATGTAGGCGCCCGCCAGCATGGCGTAGGATCCGAACAGCATCTGCGACAGTTCGCCGGTCCATACCGTGGGGGAGCCGAACCCGTACCGCATGATCACTTCGTAGAAGAGCAGCACGAAGAAGGCCAGGACGAAGTAGGACAGCACGGCGCGCCCGAGCCATTCGTTGAAGGCCGTGACGCCGCGCAACACCATCCACAGAGATCTCATCACCGCTCCCCCGGAGCCCCGCGGTTCGTTTTGTCGAAGCCGTGATGACGGCTGTTCGGGCGATCAGATGGAAGCGGGCGGCCCGGAGTGACCGCCCGCTCTCGGTCATACCCCGGAGACTAGTCCAGGTGACCGAGGTCGGACAGGAGCTGCTCCATCATGGCGACGGCTTCCGCGGCCTTGTCGCTCTCCTCCGCGGCGTCGTCCCACATGGCCTGACCGGCCTCCAGCATGGCTTCACGGACGTCTTCCGGAAGCTCGATCACCTCGACCCCGTGCTCTTCCTTGGCACGCGTCAGGGCCACCTCTTCCTGATAGATGTACTCGTTGGTCCGCCGCCAGAACTGGTTCTCGATGGTTTCCTCAACGATGTTGCGAATATCGCTTGGCAAATCATCGAGCGCGTCCTGACTGATCACGTAGGCATCGATCCCGCCAATGTTCAGCGGCGGCCGCACGTGGTACGGCGCCACTTCGTACAGCGCCATGCTCATTGCACCCTGCACGGCACCCCAGTGCGCGCCGTCGACGACTCCGGTCTGCAGGGCCGAGTACAGTTCCTCGCCGGGGATCATTGACGCGGCCGCCCCGGATTCGGTCAGGAACGTCTGCAGGGTCCCGGACGAGCGGATGTTGATTCCCTCGAAGTCCTCCATCGACTCCACGGGCTCCTTGAGCACCATCTCCGTCGGATAGATCTTCTCGGTCCGGTAGGCAACCCCGTATTCCGCCGCC
>SLMR01000014.1 GCA_007133445.1 Aquisalimonas sp.
CGTTCATGGAGAGCTTCGGCGCCAAGTGCATCGCCAGCCCCAGTGACACCACTGCGGCGGGCCGCGCCATTCTTGCGGAGCATCCGGACAGCACCGGCAGCCTCGGGATTGCCATCAGCGAGGCGGTGGAGATGGCCGTGCAGCGGGACGACACCCGCTACGCCCTGGGCAGCGTGCTCAACCACGTGCTGCTGCACCAGACGGTGACCGGGCTGGAAGCGCAGGAGCAGCTGGCCATGGCCGGCGACGACCCGGATATGGTCATCGGCTGCACCGGTGGGGGCAGCAACTTCGCCGGCATCGCTTTCCCGTTCATTGGCGAGCAGCTCCGCGGCGGCCGCGAGCGGGAGATCATCGCGGTGGAGCCGTCCGCCTGCCCGACACTGACCAAGGGCCGTTTCGCCTACGATTTCGGTGATACCGGGCACCTGACGCCGCTGACGAAAATGCACACCCTGGGCTCGGCGTTCGTTCCCCCGGGTTTCCATGCGGGCGGGCTGCGCTATCACGGCATGGCGCCGCAGATCAGCCATCTGGCGGATCTCGGCTACATCAAGCCGCGTGCGTACAACCAGCTCGAATGTTTTGCCGCGGGGCTGGAGTTCGCCCGCGCCGAAGGCATCATCCCCGCGCCGGAGGCCAACCATGCGGTGAAGGCCACCCTGGACGAGGCGATTCGCTGCCGGGAGAGCGGCGAGAGCAAGGTCATCCTGTTCAACCTCTGCGGTCACGGCAACTTCGACATGCAGGCCTACACCGACTACCTGGCCGGCAACTTGAAGGACCTGGACTACGCCGAGGACGAAGTGGCCATGGCCCTCTCCGGACTGCCGTCCGTGGCCCGGGGCTGAAGCGATGTCTGAACTGCTGCTGATCGGGGCACTGCTGGCCGTCGGTGCCGTGGTGGTGTGGCTGCGCCAGCGGCGACGCGGCGGCCTGGACGATAGCAACGACGCCCTCACACGGGCCTGCTCCGGAGACCGGGAGCAGGCCCGACGCCTGGAAGACCTGGAGCATTCCCGCGCCAGCCAGCCGTTGTCCCGCCAGGAGGCGCGCCAGCGGGCGCTGGAGCGGCTGATTGATGACCGTTCGACATAGGAGCGTCACGGTCGCGTCATACGAGCATCATGTAACGGTCACGGGCTTGTAACCCCGTACCGTTTCGGGCACCCTTGCGGCGGCTCACGTACAAGGGTGCTCGACCGCGCATGGCCCACCCCGATTCGTCTTTGCCCGACCCCGGCCAATCCGTCCTCACCCGCGCCCGCCAGTCCCCGGAGGCGCCGGCCTGGATGCGGGGCCTGTACGCCGGCCTGTGCCTGTACCTCTTCCTGTCCGCGCTGAACATCATGAGCGCCGGGCTGGGCATGTTCGGCGAGCAGACGGACTTCATGGAGCGCCTGTTCGCCTATGGTCAGAACCCGTTCATCGCCCTGATGGCGGCGGTTCTGGTCACGGCGCTGGTGCAGAGCTCGTCGTTCACCACCGCACTGATCGTGACTCTGGTCGCCGGCGGCGACATGCCCCTGGGAACGGCGGTCTACGCCATCATGGGTGCGAACATCGGCACGGCGGTCACCGGGGTGATCGTCTCCCTGGCCAACATCCGCATCCGCAGCAACTTCCGGCGCTCCTTCACCGCCGCCCTGCTGCACGATTTCTTCAACATCCTCACCGTCATGCTGCTGTTCCCGCTGGAGTGGATCTCCAGCCTGCTCCACGAGCAGGGGCGGGGCGTGATCACGCGGATGGCCAACACCCTCAGCGACTGGATCGGTCTGGAGGAGGTCGCCAACCCGAACAGCCCCGTGCGCGTGATCACCCGGCCGATAGTGAACCTGTTCGAGTGGCTGACCGGGCTGCTGATGCCCACCACCGTCTCCCACGGCCTGTTCCTGGCGGCTGTCGGTCTCGTGCTGATGTTCGTGGCGCTGGTGTTCATGGTCCAGAACCTGCGCGGGGCGCTGCTGCGCCGCATGGACGGCCTGTTCCGCACCTACTTCTTCCGCAACGATCTGCGCGCTTACCTGGTGGGGCTGTTCTCCACGGTGATGGTGCAGTCGAGTACCATTACCAGCAGCCTGATGGTGCCCCTGGCCGGCGCCGGCATCGTGCCCATGTTCCGGGTGCTGCCGTTCATGATCGGCGCCAACCTGGGCACTACGGTCACCAGCATCCTGGCCGCCACCGCCAACCCCGTCTCCGCGGCCATGACGGTGGCGCTGTTCCACGTGCTGTTCAACCTGATCGGCACCGCCATCTGGTATCCGCTGCGGCATATCCCGACCCGGATCGCCATGTGGTACGGCAATCTGGCCGCGGAAGCCACGCGGTACGCCTTCCTGTTCCTGGCCCTGATATTCTTTGTGGTACCAGTCGCAGGGATTGTGCTGGTGGAACTCTTTGTGATTTACGGATAACGCCCCGAGGGCTCACGGAATGTTTCGACAGCTGTACACGGCACTGACATCGGACAACAGCCTGGACCAGGCCTTCTCGGAACTCACCGAGATGCTGGACCACGCGTCCTGGATGTTCATCCGCGCCAACAATGTGCTGCACAACTCGGTGCCGGCCAAGGACGTGCGCGACAGCATCTACGCCCGCGACCGCGCCATCAACGAGCTGGAGCGGTCCATCCGGCGCAAGATCCTGCGCCACCTGACGGTGAACCCGGGCTACGACGTGGCCATCAGCCTGGCGCTGATGAGCGTGGCCAAGGACGCCGAGCGCATTGGCGACTACTGCAAGAACGTCTTCGAGGTGGGACAGTTCTACACCCAGGGGTTCCACGTCCCGAAATACCAGGAGCCACTGGACCAGGTGGCCGAGCACACCATCGAGATGTTCCGCCTGGTCTCCCAGGCGTGTCACTCCTCGGACGAATCCAAGGCCCAAGAGGCCATCGGCAAGGTCCGCACCATTCGCCAGCAGTGCGACTGGGTGATCCAGGAACTGTTCGCCGACGAGAACGAGATCGAGTTCCACGAGGCCGTGGCATATTCGCTCCTGGCCAGACATTACAAGCGCGTCGCCGCACACCTGGCCAACATCGCCACCGCGGTGCTGGGCCAGCTCGAGGATCTGGACTTCTACGACGACCGTTGAATGGCCCGGTCGTGGCCGTTCGGGGCAGCCCGCTCCGGCCGGCCATAGATGCCGTCGGTGCCAGGCATAGACGCGACCGATCAGGTTTGCGGCGGGCATTGAGACGCTTTACTGTATTCCCCCGTTGGCCACGGCATCCGCCGGCCAGGCGCTCGGCGCCGCCCAACCGCTTCACCCCCTGGAACAGCATCGTTCCACCGCGTCATTTTCACGGGAGATACCCATGCGTTACACCGCCAAACAGGGGTTTCGTCACGACGATACGCCGCGCCTCGGCGTACTGATCGCCAACCTGGGCACGCCGGACGCACCGGACACGCCGTCGCTGCGTCGCTACCTGGCCCAGTTCCTGGGGGATCCGCGCGTGATCGAGCTCCCGCGCCTGTACTGGCGCGCCATTCTCCACGGGATCGTGCTGCGTACGCGGCCGAAGAAGTCGGCGGCGGCCTACCGGGAGGTGTGGACCGACGACGGCTCTCCGCTGCTCCTCACCAGCAAGGCGCAGACCCGCGGCATCGGCGAGCGGCTGAACGAGCGCCTGACGGGGCCGGTGGCAGTGGAACTGGCCATGCGCTACGGCAACCCCTCCATGGCCGAGGGGCTACAGAAGCTGCGCGACGCCGGCGCCGAGCGGCTGGTAGTGCTGCCGCTGTATCCGCAGTACTCGGGCAGCACCACCGCATCCACCTTCGATGCCCTCGCGGACGAACTCAAGCAATGGCGCTGGATTCCGGAACTGCGCTTCATCGGCCAGTACCACGACGACGAGCGCTACATCCGCTGCCTGGCCAACAGCATCCGCGAACACTGGGAAGAACACGGCCGCAGCGAGAAACTCATGTTCTCGTTCCACGGCACGCCCAAGCGCTACCTGCTGGACGGCGACCCCTATCACTGCCAGTGCCACAAGACCGCCCGCCTGGTGGCGGAGGAACTGGCCCTCCCGGATGACCAGTGGGTAGTGTCGTTCCAGTCCCGGTTCGGCAACGAGGAATGGCTCAAGCCCTACACCGACGAAACGGTAATCGAATACGCCAAGGGCGGCATGAAACGGCTGGATGTCATCTGCGCCGGTTTCTCCTCGGACTGCCTGGAAACCCTGGAAGAGATCGAGGGCGAGAACGCCGAGTACTTCGAGGAAAACGGCGGCGAGGAACTGCGCTACATCCGCTGCCTCAATGACCGCAGCGACCACATGGATATGCTCGCCGAGCTGATCATGGAGCACGTGCAGGGCTGGCCTGAGGCCGGCGGCCCGCCCCGCGGCCTGCGGGACCCGGAAGCCACCATGGCCCGCGCCAGGGCCCTGGGCTCGGACGTGGAGCCGGCGTGCCCGCCGTCGCATGCCGGACTTGCCGTTGGCGGTCCCTCGCAGGCAC
>SLMR01000127.1 GCA_007133445.1 Aquisalimonas sp.
AGGTCACCCCCTTGTCGACCATGGCTTCGGCGCACCCCAGGCGATCCAGGATCTCCAGCGTACGCTTGGCGAAGCAGATTGCCCGGGAGCCAACGCTGACCGTGTTGTTGTCGTCCAGGACAACGCTCGCCACGCCCTGACGTGCGAGATCGATCGCCGCCGCAAGCCCCGAGGGACCTGCACCGACAATTGCGACAGTACAGCGCCCGGAACCGCGCTCGAGCTCGGGCGGCGGAGTATAGGGAAACTCCGGGTTCCGATACGTGCGGACCATCCTTCTCCTCCCTTTATGCCCTGCCTGCCGCAACCACAACGGGAGGCTCATACACCAGGCTGAGTACGGCGGTAGACAGGGCGCTATCTAGTTTCTATTGCAACTGATTAATACGTAATCATAGGATGGAGGCCTTGGGCAAGCACCCAAAAGGGCGGCCCCCAACGCCCAATGGACCCAACTTCGTCAGCGAAACCGGGCTAACGCGCTCAACCAGGACCCTGTTTGAAATTGCGGCCAGGGTCGATATAGTTTCAAAAACAAGTGACACACAAGGATCCACACCAAAACAAGGATCCCGGAGGAGGAGCGATATGCGCGCAACAACCTTGGCTCTAACGGCCGGTACGGCTTTGCTTGTTGGTACTGCCAGCACCGCCAGCGCCCAAACCACGATTACGGTCAGCACCTGGGGCTCCCCCAGCCACGGCATCAACACCATCGTCTGGCCGACCTGGAACGAGTGGATTGAAGAGGCAACAGACGGTCGAGTGACGCTGGAGGTCGTTTATGATCTCGGGCCACCACAAGCACAGATGGAGCTGGTGGCGGATGGCGTCGCGGATGCCAGCTGGATCTTCCACGGCCACATGCCGGGGCGCTTCCAGCTCACGCAACTGCCCGAGTTCCCTGTATTCGAGGAGTTCGATTCGGAGACGGCGTCGGCCGCCTACTGGCACACGCACCAGGAGTACCTCGCGGAGCATGACGAGCACCGCGGCCTTGAGGTTCTCGGTGTCGGTGTCCACGGCGCCGGCCAGGTGTTCACTCAGAGCGAGATCACCTCACTGGACGAACTCCGCGGCAAGCGCATGCGGGTCGGCGGCGGTGTCATGGGTGACGTTGCCAGCGCGCTGGGTGTCAACGGCTCCAACATCGCGCCCACCGAGACGTACGAGGCACTTGCGCAAGGCGTGGTAGACGGCGCCTTCTTCACCCGCGAGGCCCTCCGCTCATTCCGTGTTGCGGAAGTCACGGATCACACCCTTGAGGTACCTGGCGGTTTCTACCGGGGCAGTTTCGCCATCATCGTCAACCCCGACACCTGGGCACAGATCTCCGAGGATGATCGCGAAGCCATTCGGGAGGTCTCCGAGGAGCGCCTGTCCCGCTTGTTCGGCTACATGATGGATTTCTACGACGAGCGCGGGGAGACGTTTGCGGAGGAGCAGGGGAACACCAAGCATACGCTTGATGACGAGCAGATGGAGCAGCTGAGCGAAATCGTCGCCGACATCCCGGAGGAGTGGAAAGCGGAAGTCGAGGGCCTGGGCGTGGACGGTGAAACAGCCCTGCAGCACTTCCACGATCAGCTCGACAGCCTCGCGGAGGAGCCCTCCATCGAGGACGACGTTGAACGCGAACCGGCGGACTAGCGGAGACTCCGCATGGCATCCGTTACAACGTCAGAAAGTCGCGGCACGCGGGCCCTCCAGTATGTGCTGGAGGGCGCCGCCGGGGTCGCCCTGCTCGCCATGATGGCCATTACCGCCTTCGACGTCACCGGGCGGTACTTCTTCGGTCTGTCGATCATGGGCTCGGTGGAACTGATCCAGCTTCTGCTTGCCAGCGTGGTCTTTCTTGCGTTCCCGGTTGTATGTTGGCGCGAAGAGCACGTTTCCATCGACCTGCTGGATCCCGTGTTTCCCCGCTCTCTCATCTGGCTTCGGCAAGCAGTGATGAACGCGTTGTGCGCGGCGGCGCTCTGGGTCATGACGCCGAACATCTGGTCCCTGGCCGAACGCGCCTTCCAGTGGAACGACACGACGCAGTTCCTGCAGATCCCCCTGGGCTACCTCATCACTCTCATGGCCGTCATGACCGCAGTGTCGGCGCTACTGGCATCGCTGCGCAGCCTGCTCTACATCCTCGAGGGAATCGGTCTGGTACGGGCCGGGGGTCCCATATCCGTCAAGCCCGTCACGGCTCCGGAGCGGGGTTCCGATGTTTGAATCGCTGATCGGCTTCGCGGTCCTGATTCTGCTTCTTCTGCTGCGCGTCCCACTGGCGTTTGCCATGGGTATCGTGGGGTTCTTCGGTTTCTATTTCCTGGTCGGTGGCAACTGGGCTGTTGCCGAATCCATGGCCGCCCGTCGCGTCGTGGACACCGCCCAGAGCTACACGCTGTCGGTCATTCCTCTGTTCATCCTGATGGGCAACCTGGTCGCGCGCGCCGGACTGTCCGATGCCGTCTTCCGCGCCTCCCATGCCTTCCTGGGCCATTGGCGGGGCGGACAGTCCATGGCCACCATCGCCGCGTCCGGTGGTTTCAGCGCCATCTGCGGCTCCAGCCTGGCCACTGCCGCCACCATGGCCAAGGTCGCCATGCCGCAGATGCGCAAGTACGGCTACAGCGACTCCCTGGCATCGGCATCCATCGCAGCCGGGGCAACGCTTGGCATCCTGATCCCGCCGAGCGTGATGCTGGTCATCTACGGGATCATCACCGAGTCCAGTATCCGGTCCCTCTTTGCGGCGGGTCTGATACCCGGTCTGCTCGGGGTCGTGCTGTACATTCTGGCCGTGAAGTGGGTCATCTACCGGAATCCCGACGCCGGCCCGCGCGGGGAACACACGCCCTGGCGCGAGCGGCTGCGTGCGCTTGGCTCCGTGGGCGATACCATCGCTCTCTTCATACTGGTCATCGGCGGCATCTACATCGGCATGTTCACCCCGACGGAAGCCGCCGGCGTCGGTGCCGCCGGCGCGTTCGTCATCGCCCTGCTGCGCCGCGCCCTGACCCTCCGGGTTCTCTACGACGTCCTTGTGGATACCGTGCGGATGACGGCGATGCTCTTCGCCATCGTGCTGAGCGCGCTGATCTTCGCCAATTTCATCAACCGGGCGGGCCTGCCCAGCGAGCTGCTCGCCTTCGTCAGCGGCCTCAACGTGGAACCCTGGATGGTCGTGCTGGCCATCATCGGAATCTACATCCTGCTGGGCTGCGTCTTCGAGAGCATGTCCATGCTCATGCTCACGGTCCCTGTGTTCTATCCCGTGGTCGCGGGCATGGGGCTGGACCTGATCTGGTTCGGCATCCTGGTTGTCATCGTCATCGAGATCAGTCTGATCACACCACCCGTGGGCATGAACATCTTCGTGCTCAGAGCGGTGCTGCCAGATGTGTCAACGAGCACCATGTTCCGTGGCGTGACACCGTTCTGGGTCGCGGGCATCACGCGCGTCCTGATCGTGCTTGCGGTTCCGGGCGTGGCTCTGTTTCTGCCCGACCTCCTTTACTGAGGCGGCACCACGCGTTTCCTTGTAGCAACCGGAGGAGAAGACAATGAAAAGATGCATCTCAGGGGTAACTTCGGGGCTGCTCTGCCTCGGCCTGGTCGCCGGCGGCCAGGTGAGCGCGGAACCCGAGACCACCTTGACGGTGAGCTCCTGGAGCTCTCCCGAACACGGCGTCAACAGCATCGTCTGGCCCACCTGGAGAGAGTGGGTCGAGGAGGCGACGGACGGGCGCGTAACCATCGAGGTGCTTTACGACCTGGCCGCCCCCCCGGCACAGATGGATGTGGTGCACGATGGCGTTGCCGACGTGACATGGATATTCCACGGCCTGACTCCCGGGCGCTTCACGCTGACAAAGATGCCGGAGTTCCCCTACTTCCAGGACGTCCCGTCGGAGATCGCCGCGGCGGCGTACTGGCGCACCCACCACGAGTACTTGCACGAGGCCGGCGAGCATCGCGGGCTCAAGCTGCTCGGGCTCGGCATGCACGGGCCCGGTTACATTTACACCGTGGAACAGGCAGAAACGCTTGATGACCTGCAGGGCAAGCGCATTCGCGTCGGTGGCGGCGTCATGAGCGACATCATCGACGGCCTGGGCATTGAAGGTGTCAACCTGCCGCCCACAGAAGTCTACGAGGCGGCGTCCCAAGGCGTCATCGACGGCATCCTGCTCAACGCCGAGGCCCTGCGCAGTTTCCGGGTGGCCGAAGTGGCGCCCAACACCCTGCAGCTTCCGGGCGGGCTCTACCGCGGCAGCTTCTCCATCCTGATGAACCAGGACGCCTGGGAGGGGTTGAGCGAGGAGGACCAGGAGGCAATCGAGTCCGTATCGGGTGAAAAACTCTCCCGGCTGTTCGGCCACATGATGGATATCGAGGACGAACGCGGCATCGAGTTCGGTCAGGAGCAGGGGAACACCGTTACCGACGCGCCGGACGAGTTCGTGGATGCGGTTCGCCAGGTA
>SLMR01000046.1 GCA_007133445.1 Aquisalimonas sp.
CTGGTGTCGGCGGCGCTGCTGATCATCGAGACTTCCAGCCTGCAGCGATGAACCCGGGACGCGATACCATCATACCGCTGATCCTGCGGCGCATGCGCCCGCCGCTGCTGGTGCTCATCAGCGCCTATGCCATTGCCGTGGTCGGCCTCACCCTCATGCCCGGCCAGGACGGCGACGGCGAACCATGGCGGATGGACTTTTTCCACGCCTTCTACGTGATCACCTATACCGCGCCCACCATCGGCTTCGGCGAAATCCCCTACGAGTTCACGGGCGCGCAGCGCCTGTGGGTGACCTTCAGCATCTACCTGACCGTGCTGGCCTGGCTCTACGCCGTGGGTACCATTATCGCGCTGATCCAGGATCCGTCCTTCCGGGGCGCCCTGCACCGCGCCCGACTGCGCCGCGCCGTCAGACAGATGAGCGAACCCTTCTATATTGTCTGCGGTTACGGGGACACGGGCAGCCTGCTGGTGCGTTCGCTCACGGAACGACGGCGACGGGTGGTGGTGATCGACCATGCGCAGCGCGCCATCGAGACGCTGGAACTGCGCGATCTCGGGGTATACGTGCCCGGCTTCCTGCTGGATGCCGCAGTACCCGAGCACCTGACCATGGCAGGGCTGCAGCATCGCTGGTGCGCCGGCATCGTCGCGGTGACCGATGACGACCACGCCAACATCATGGTGGCGCTCACCAGCAAGCTTCAGAATCCGTCGATGACCGTCGTGGCACGAACCCAGACTGCCGAAGCCGGGGCCAACATGGCATCGTTCGGAACGGATAAGGTGGTGAACGCCTACGACGGATTTGCCGAACGGCTGCGGCTCGCGATCGTCAGTCCGGATATGCATCGCATCCAGGACTGGCTCACCGGCATTCCTGCCACCGCACTGCCGGAACGCGCTCTGCCCCCATCAGGGCGCTGGATCATCTGCGGCTTCGGCCGCCTGGGGCGGGCCGTGCACCGGGAACTTACCCGCCTGGGGATGGAGACCGTCATCGTTGATGATGATCCCGTGGGCAACAGCTGCCCGCCGGACACGATTTCCGGCAAGGGGACGGAGGCCGACACCCTGCGCCAGGCCGGGATCGCCGAAGCCGACGCAATACTGGCCGCCACTGCCGACGACGCGGACAACCTCTCCATCGTCATGACCGCCCGCGCGCTCGGCCCGGAGATCTACGTGGCCGCGAGGGAGAACGACCTCTCCAGCAAGCCGCTGTTCCAGGCCGCAGACGTGGACCTGCCGGTGGAACCTGGCTACATCCTCGCAAGCCGCACTCTCGCGGTGCTCAATGCGCCGCTACTGGACGATTTTCTGGAAGAGGCGAAACACCAGGATGCGGACTGGCAGAAAGCTCTGGTGGAGCGAATCCGGGCGGTTGTCCAGGGGATCATTCCGGAGACATGGACGCTGCGCGTCAGTGCTGCCCGCGCACCATCCGTGGTGGAGGCGCTGGAGCGCAACATGGAGGTTCCGCTGGGCGCGATCTGCCATCATCCACGGGACCGGAAACGCCCCCTGAACTGCGTGCCTCTGTTGCTGGTCCGTGGTGACGAACGGCACCTGCTGCCCGCCGAGACGACGCCACTGGCCGCAGGCGACCGGATTCTGTTCTGCGGTACGCGCCAGGCCCTGGCGCTCATGGCAGTGCCACTGCACCATATCAACAATCTGCGCTACATGATCAGTGGCGAGAGCGTGCCCGACGGTGCGCTGTGGCGGCTACTGGCGAGGCACCGCCAGTAGTCGACGGTGCTCAGCCCACGGTGATCCTTTCCTCGCTGCGCGCCTCCAGCCACTCCCGGGCCGGGTCACAACCATTAAGGGCAGCCTGGTAGAACCAGCGTACCGCCGCCTCGTAATCCACTTCCACGCCGCGCCCTTCGGCGTACATGACGCCCAGATTGTGTTGCGCCTCGGCGTGCCCGTTGTCCGCTGCCCGCCGCAGCCAGGAGACCGCAAGTTCAGTGCTGCGCGACACACCCTGGCCGGTCGCGTGGAGAAAGCCCAGAGCATGCTGTGCCTCCGGCAGGCCGCGCAACGCCGCCTGGCGATAGAAACGCGCCGCAGTCTCCATATCCATCGCCACGCCGTCACCCATCTCGTAGCGCCGTCCGATGGCGTACGCTGCCTGTGCCATATCGTCGATTGTCGTCATTTTATTTTTGCCACCCTATTCCAGCGTTGGAACTGCCACCTCTGAATCATCAGGCAAGAACCGGACCAATCCGCGCCCTCATTTCGTGTCAAACACTTACTCGTCGCCCATACCGGGTTGACAGTGCCCGTCGACGCCCCGCGTCAACAGCGGTCGTGACGCGTCACCCCGGCGCCTGTCCCGGCGGCCGGGCATTGTCCGGGTGCGCGATGCGGAGCATGAGCACCGCCAGAACCACCGCCGGTAACCCCATGCCGGCCGAACCGACGAAGAACCAGAACCAGCCGACGTGTTCTGCCACCATGCCCGTGAAGCCGCCCAGGAACTGCCCCGGCAAGGTCATCAGGGAGCTGAACAGGGCGTACTGGGTCGCAGTGTAGGCGGTGTTGGTCAGGCTGGCCATGTAGGCGAGCAGGACCGAGATGGCCATGCCGCCGGTGATGTTATCCGCCATGATGGCGATCACCAGCCCGTGGATCTCGGGACCAAGCTGCGCCAGCCAGGAGAAGGTGAGATTGGTCACCGGCGCCATGATGGCGGTGAAGATGAGCATGCGCGCGATCCCGTAACGCAGCACCAGCAGACCACCCAGAAAGGCGCCGGTGAGCGTCATGGCCAGGCCGAAGGCCGCGGCGACGTTGGCGATCTGCCCTTTGGTGAAGCCGAGGTCCAGATAGAAGGGGTTCGCCATCACGCCCATGAAGATATCGCTGAGGCGGAAAGTGCCGACGAACAGCAGCACGGCGATGGCGGCGAGGCCGT
Organism: Aquisalimonas sp.; assembly: GCA_007133445.1. The sequence continues at coordinate 2,929 of SLMR01000046.1, forward strand.
AGCGCTTGAAGAAATCCGCGAACGGGCAGACCACCGCCCCCAGGAACCAGGCGGTGAGGTCACGGCGCCAACCGCGGTGGCTGGTCCGGCCGAGATAATCCGTGACTCGCTGCTCGAGACGACGGGTGTCGGAGGAAATGCCCACCTCCGGCTCACGCACGATCAGGGTGGTGATCAGACCCACCAGCATGAGCGCTGCCATCGCACCGTAAGCAAGACTCCAGGTCGCCACCGAGGCGATGTGCAGGGCGCCGGCGCCGGCCATCAGGATGGCCAGGCGGTACCCGGTGACGTAGGTGGCCACCATGGCCCCCTGGCGCTCAGGCCCCACCGCCTCGACACGGTAGGCGTCCACCGCAATGTCCTGGGTGGCCGAGCCGAAGGCGGTCATCACTGCCCACACTGCCACCAGCCAGAGATTGTCGACGGGGTCCGTAAGCGCCATGCCGAGCAGCCCGGCGCCGACGGTGAGCTGCGCCAGCAGTATCCAGGCGCGCCGCCGCCCGAGCACACGGCTCAAGACCGGTAGCGGGAGACGGTCCACCAGCGGGGCCCACAACACCTTGATGCTGTGCGCCATGCCCACCCAGCTCAGGAAACCGATGGCGGCGAGTTCCACCCCCAGGTCCCGCAGCCAGGCGGTAAACGTGCCGCCCACCAGCAGCAGCGGGAGCCCGGCAGCGAAGCCCAGGAACAGCATCGCCACCACCCGCGGGTGCAGATAGACCTTCAGCACCCCCAGGCCACCGCCGGTGGCAGTGCTGACATCAGCGGTGGTGGATCGGGACATGGCAGACCCCGCTCAATGCAATGGCGGGGACTGTACCCCTGTCCGCGCCCCGGGGAAACACCCCGTCATGCGGTCCGCGCCTCATCCCGGGGCTGCTCGGCGCGGGAGGCGAGCAACCACTTCTCCAGCTCGACCAGCAGGAAGACGAGCACACCGGCGATCAGCACCCGAACCCAGTCAGCGGCACTCAGCGCCTCCGTGCCGAACAGCAGCTGCAGGGGCGGGGCATAGGTGAACAGCAGCTGCAGCACGACGATGGCGGCGATGGAACCGGGCACCCAGGGGTTGCCGGTGAGCGGGCCGGACATCAGGGACGGCCGAAACACGAAGCGCGCGCTGATCAGGTAGAACACCTGACACATGACCAGCGTGTTCACCGCCACGGTCCGGGCATGATCGGTCACTTCCAGCCCACCGGCGGCGTGCACGAACAGCGCAAACGTCGCAGTGACCAGCAGCAGAGACACGAAGCCGATCCGCCAGACCAGGAAGCCGGACAGGATCGGTTCATCGGGCCGCCGCGGCGGGCGCCCCATGACACCGGGCTCCGTGGGCTCGAAGGCCAGCGCCAGCCCCAGTGTGACGGCGGTGACCATGTTCACCCAGAGGATCTGCACCGGCGAGATGGGCAGCATCATGCCGGCCATCATCACCGCCCACATCCCGATCATGAGCGTGAAGTAGCTTGCATCCCACGTGGCGTGCATCATCCAGGCGGAGATCCCATCCATGGGGCCGTACATGTCC
>SLMR01000151.1 GCA_007133445.1 Aquisalimonas sp.
CGGCCGGCTTCACCATCCACAGCGCCGTGCACATGGCGCGGGACGACGCCCACGCGGTGATGCACCTGCACGAGCCCAACTGCATGGCCGTCTCGGCCACGGAGGGCGGGCTCAAACCGCTCAGCCAGACCGCCATGCTCTGTCAGGCGCATCTTGCCTTCCACGAGTACGAAGGCGTAGCCCTGAACCTGGACGAGCGCGAGCGGCTGATCCGGGACATGGGCGACAAGAACATCATGATGCTCTGGAACCACGGCGTGCTGACGGCCGGCAAGACGGTGCCCGAGGCGTTCATCTACCTGTACTTCTTCACCCGCGCCTGCGAGATCCAGGTACGCGCCGGCAACGGCCCGCACCATCTGCCGGACCAGCAGGCCATCGACACCACCCGGGAACAGGGTCAGATGCTCGGCGGCGCCGGCAAGCTTACCTGGCCGGGCCTGGTGCGCATCGCCGACGAGCAGTACCCCGGGTTCCGGGATTGATGATCAGGGTTTGAGTGGGAGGGCGGGTGGCCCCACGAGAGACCGCCCTCCCGCGTTCCCCGTTTTTGGATGGCGGTGCGTCATCCGTGAATGACGGTGCATCGTGAATGACGGTGCATCAAGATGCACCCTACGCATCCGCACCCGCATCCGCATCGGCACCCGGCACCCGGTACCCGGCATCGGCACCGCGGATCGGTATCGGGCATCGGCATCGGGGACCGGGGATCGGTGGCCGGCGGCCGTAGGGTGCATCTTGATGCACCGTAAACACCGTAAACACCACCTGCGCCATCCGCCGGTCGCGGCTTACGCCGCTCCTACTCTTCGAAAAGGTCTTTCAATGCCGGGGCCATGCGGCGGATGCTGGCCTCGCCTTCGGCGATGGCCTCCCCGGCGCGATCGAACTCGAGCAATCCGATCTGGGCCAGCCGCGGCGAAACCAGCAGGTCCGGCGGATCACCCGCCATGCGGCTTCTGGTGATGCGGTCCTGCATGATGTTGATGGAGTTGGCCGTTACCTGCAGGAGGCCGGGGCTGGGGTCGGTGTCCGGTGTGCCGCGGCCACCCGGTTTGAGGTGGGCCATCGGCGGGAAATAGGGAATCTGCGGCATCTCGGGCATGGGCGGTACCTTCAGCCACGGGGCGTGGGTACGAATGCCAGCGGCGAGGCGATCCACCCAGTTCGGATCGGCGCCTTGATTGGCCTCCTGTCTGGCCGCCTTGCCGCTGCGGCGGAAGTGGCGGCCAAGCAGGTCACCATTGAGGCTGACGGCAATGACGCGCTCCGCCCCCATGGCCCGGCACAGGGACACCGGCACCGGGTTGACCAGGCCGCCGTCCACCAGCCAGCGGCCGTGATATTTCACCGGCGTGAACATCCCCGGCAGGGAAATCGACGCACGCACGGCCTCCGCCACCGACCCTTCCCGCATCCACACTTCCAGCCCGGTATCCAGTTCCGTGGCCACGGCACCGAAGGGCAGGCGCAAGTCCTCGAACCGGGCGTCGCCAAAGTGCTCGTGAAAGGTGCGGACCAGGCGCTTGCCTTCAAAGAAGCCGCCTGGCGAGAAGCCCAGGTCCATGTAGCCGATGATGTCCCGTCGGGTGAGTCGACGCACCCACTCCTCGAACCCTTCCAGGGCATCCAGTCCGTAGATGGCGCCGACGATGGCGCCCACGGACGTGCCTGCCACCAGATCGGGTTCGATGTCCATCTCGGCCAGGGCCTTGATCACGCCCACGTGCGCCCAGCCGCGGGCGGACCCCCCACCCAGAGCCAGGCCGATGCGCGGCCGTTCGGATTCGGACGCGGACACTGAAACCTCCTGTTGGCAACGTCGATGGCCACTCCATCATACGCCGCCGCAGCCAGGTCCCGGAACGCGTCGCGCTCCGGCAACGCCCGAGTGTCCTGTCACGGAAGTTCGTCGCGCTACTGCTGAAGTCGCTGCAGGTCGGCGGGGCTGTCCAGGTCCACGACCACGTGGTCGTTGGCCATGGGAACCGCCAGCACCTCTTCCGGGCGCCGTTCGATAAGCGTGCGGCATCCCAGATGCCGCTCACCGGCAAGAATGGCACCGCGGTGCCGCCAGTCCAGCAGGATCGGGTTGCCGCGCTGTCCGCCATGGGTGGGGACCAGGATGGAGCGCCCGCGGCGTTTGTCGAAGGCGTCGATGAGATAATCCACGTCCTCCGGTTCCAGTCGCGGCTGGTCCGCCAGGGCGATCAGGACGCCGTCGTAGGCATCATCCAGGTGCGCCAGGCCGTGGTGAACCGACGTCATCTGGCCGTCCCGGTACTCCGGATTGACGGTGGTCGTCACCGGCAGATCGTTCACCAGGCTTTCACAGAGTTCCGCCTCGTGGCCGAGCACCACCACCACGGTGGCGACCCGGGAGGCCAGGAGCACCCGGGCGGAGCGGGTCAGCAGCGGCTCGCCGTCGACCATCAGTGCCAGCTTGTTGCGGCTGCCCATGCGGCGGGACTCGCCCGCCGCCAGGAGGATTGCGGCAATGCGGCTCACGAGGTTCCGCCCCCGCAACACCCCTGCGCTGCTGACGCTCCCGCTGCCGAGCCCGTGGCAGAGGCCCCTGTTGCGGCCCGCGGGGCCGCCGGCACCCCGGCGCCATCACGCCGCCACTGAACGACCTGGGCCACCACCGCCAGCGCAATCTCCGCCGGAGTGTGAGCGCTGATATCGACGCCGGCCGGAGAGTGCACCCGCGCAAGCCGCTCGGCCGCGTGGCCACGCTCGGCCATGGCGCCCAACAACGACTCTGCCTTGCGACGGCTGGCGATCAGGGCAATGGCGGCGGCAGCGCTGCCGAGGGCCGCTTCGAGAGCCGGTCGATCCCCCTGCCCCTGGGTGGCCACCACGGCCCAGCGCGGCGCCGGCCAGTCCTGCGGAGCCGTGTGACCGTCCACGTGGCGCAGGGCACCCGGGAAATCCGTGGCCGTGGTGCCCGGTGCGAGCACCTGGACATCCAGCCCGACCCGGCTTGCCAGATCCGCGACATGACGGGCACTGGGGGCAGCGCCATGGACGCTCAGCACCGGCGCTGCCAGCACCGGTTCGACGAACAGATCCAGCGTGCCACGGCTGGCACAGCCCATGTTGAAATCGACAATGCCCTCTTCGCCCTGCTGACCGCTGTCCTTGGGCGCAACGCGGATCAGGCGTGGCTCCCCGGTCTCGACCACCTCCCGCACCGTGCGAGTCACCGCCGGCTGCGCGCACCCGCCGCCGATCCAGCCGTGGATGGTACCGTCCGCGGTGACCACGGCCTTGTCACCGGGCTTGCCGGAGGTCGGCGACAGGGCCCGTACCACGGTGACCACGGCACAGGGCTCACCCTGCGCCTGCAGGCGAGTGAGCGTATTCCAGATATCGTGCAACTGTGTCATTCGGACCTCACAAGCGCACCAGATCGTGCTCCAGGGCCAGCAGACTCTCCAGGCTGTGGGCCGGCGCGAGCCTATCCAGATACGGCAAGGCCGCTTTCATGGCCCACGCTTCGGGGGCGTAGCCGCGGCGGCCCATGAGCGGGTTCAACCACACCAGGCGCCCGGTGCGCCGGCGCAGCTCGGACAGCGCATCCACCAGTTCGGCCGCTCCCCCCGTATCCAGGCCGTCACTGAGCACCACCACGACGCTGCGTCGACGCACCGCCTGCCCGTACTGGCGGTTGAAGGCCGCCAGGCATTCGCCGATCCGGGTTCCACCACTCCAGCCGGACGACAGCAGTGCCAGTTTCTCCCGCATACGCTCCGCCGAGGGCTCGGTGAGGGCGTCGGTGACGCGCACCAGGCGGGTGTGGAACACGAACGCCTCGGAGCCGGGAAACGCCGCCATGGCGCCGGCGGCAAACCGCAGAAAGCGATAGCTGTAGAGGCTCATGGAGCGGCTGGCATCCACCAGCACCACCAGATTGGGCGGCTGGCGACGCACCCGTTGCCACACCGGCTCCATGGGCACGCCGCCCTGCCCCAGGCTGCGCCGCAGGGTGCGACGCAGGTTCAGCCGCCGCCCCTTGCGCACCGTGCGCCAGCGCCGACGCAGCCGGTGCTGCCAGCGGCGGGCCATTCGGTCCGTGAGGGCGTCCAGCGCGCGGCGCTCCTCGGGATCATTCAGATGGCGGAAATCCGTGCGCCCCAGGCTCTCGGTACCGCTGGCGCCCTCCCGGGTGCCACCCGGATCCGCCTCGTCATCACCGCTGCCCTCGCCGGGCCGGTCGGGCTGGCCACCCAGGTCACCGGTACCCATGCCCGGTACCGGTTGCAACCCGCCGCCGGCACCCGTGGCCTGGGCACGGACGCCGCGCTTCGGGAACCAGAAATCGGCGAACAGGGTATCGAATTCCCGCCACTGCTCCGGCGTGCCGCAGTACAGGGCCCGCAGGGAATCCCGCAGTTGCTCGCGCCGGCTGACGTCCACTTCCTCGGCAATCCGCAGCGCATCGTGCTGCTCCTGGATGCCC
>SLMR01000306.1 GCA_007133445.1 Aquisalimonas sp.
CGAGGCCCTGCAGGACTGGTATCGCCGCGAGGCGCGCTCGCCGGACTTCCCCCAGCTCCACGGCTACTACGCCACGCCGGAGGATTTCCTCGCTGCCTGGGGCCGGAGCATCGCCGGCGGCGATGCCATCCACGAGCCGGAGCTGATGGATCCGGTGCCCGCCTGGGAGGCCTTCCGGCGGGCATGGCCGGATGAGGCCGATGCGTTCCGGAAGAAGCACATCGCCAATCGCACTAAAGAGCACATCACGCTCGCCTGGGAGGCGTACTACGCCCAGCTGGATGCGTTGAGCCGCCAACCCTGGCCGGAGGACGTCCCCGAACTCTTCACCGATCAAGTGTTCCGGAAGGATGTCCTCGACCCGAAGAAACGGGACGCCACCCCCGTCCTGGTCGAGCTTGTGGACACGCTCAGCGCCTACCACACGCGCCGCGAAGCCTGGTGGGTCTGGAAGGGCATCACCTTCGCCCGGGAGCACCTGGCCGGCAGCAAGGACCGCCTGGACCAGCTCGACTTCAGCGACCTGATCCGCATCCTGCGCGAGCGCCTGGAGGATCCCGCCGGTGGCGACGCCCTGGCGGCCAGGCTGCTGGGCCAGTTCCCCGCCGCCCTGGTGGACGAATTCCAGGACACCGATCCGGACCAGTACGCCATCCTGCGGGCGGTCTACCAGCAGCCGGAAGCGCGCGACGCCTTCCTGTGTATGATCGGCGACCCCAAGCAGGCCATCTACGGCTTCCGCGGCGGTGACGTGTTCGCCTACCTGAAGGCCCGCGCCGACGCCCGCTACTACTGGGTCATGGACACCAACTACCGCTCCGCCGGCGGGGTGATCGCCGGCTACAACCGGCTGTTCCATGGCGCACCGCTTGACGAGCCCCAGGGCGCGGACGTCTTCGGCTTCGGGATACGCTACACCCCGGTGCAGGTGGGCCGCCCGGAACTCGCCGGGTTGATCGACCCGGCGGAACGGGCGGATTTCCAGTGGTGCCTTCTGCCGGCGCGCCCCGGCGCAGACGGCAAGACCAGGGGCTACAACCAGGACGCGCGGCACGAGCTCGCCGCCTGGAGCGCCGACGAGATCGCGCGCCTGCTGGGGGAGGCGCGCCTGCAGCCGTCCGGCGATGAAGCCGAGCGCCCGGTCCAGCCCGGCGACGTGGCCGTTCTGGTGCGGGACCGCAACGAGGCGCAGGTGATGCAGGAGGCGCTGCGCGCCCGGAATCTCAATGCCGTGTACCTGAGCGCCCGCGACAACGTCCTGGAAAGCCCCGAGGCGGACACCCTGTATCTTGCCCTCACCGGCATTCTGGACCTGGAGGATGACCGCGCCCTGGTGGCGGCGCTGTCCACGCCCTGGTTCGGCTTCGACACCGAGGGGCTGTACCGCCTGCAGGCGGACGAACACGCCTGGGCCCGGGCGCTGGACGAGGTCCATGACCTGCGCCAGCGCTGGCACCAGCAGGGGTTCATGAGCATGGCCCTGCGCCTGCTGCAGCACCACGCCCACCCGGACCCGGATCGCCACGAGCGCCTGCTCACCAACAGCATCCACCTGCTGGAACTGCTCCAGGAGGCCAGCCAGAAACACCGCCAGCCGCGGGCGCTGCTGCACTGGTTCCGCCAGGCGCGGGCGCAGGGCGCCAGTGGCGGCGATGCGGCGCTGCTGCGCCTGGAGAACGACGCCAACCTGGTTCAGGTCCTGACCCTGCACGGTGCCAAGGGCCTCGAGTACCCGGTGGTGTTCCTGCCCTTCGTGAGCTACGGCAAACAGGAGAGGGGGCCGAATCTGCTGGTGCGTTACCACGACCGGGAGGACTTCAGCGCCCGCCAGGTCCTCGCGCCGAACGACGACGAAGTGCAGTGGTACCGGGAGGAGCAGGCCGCCGAGGACATCCGCCTCCTTTACGTGGGCGCCACCCGCGGCGAACGGCGGGTCTACATCGGCGCCGCGGAGTTCCAGAGTTTCGAACGCTCGCCGCTGGCGCGCTGCACCGGCGCCGGCGCCTTCGGTGAACTGGCGGCGCAGGTGGAGGCGCACCGCAATGAAGGTGTCGCCGGCGTCGTGAACCTGCTCACGGACACCGCCGAAGCCCGCCTGCCGACGGAGCAGGGCAGCGCCGAGCAGCCCCGGGCGGCCATGTTCGAGGGCCGCATCGAGCGGGACTGGTGGCTGAGTTCGTTCTCGGCACTCACGCGCAACCTGCGCCACGGCGGCCTCTCCACCCCGGACCGGGACCGGGACGACGACGCCGCTGCCGCCACGGAGCCCGGCGGCACGGAGTTGCGCTTCACCCTGGAGCGCGGCGCCGAGGCCGGCAACCTGCTCCACGACACCCTGGAGCACCTCGATTTCCAGGCGCCCGAATTCGATCGGGTCCTGCCCTGGGCCGCGGAGCGCTATCCGGCGCTGACCGATCCCCGGGAGGAGCGGCTGCCGGCCCTGCAGGAATGGCTGCAGCAGGTGCTGGCCACGCCGCTGCCCGGTAGCGTGCCCCTGCAGGCCATTCCCCGGCAGGACACCCTGCGGGAGACATCCTTCTATTTCCCCATGCAGGGGGCCCGCGCCCGTGGCCGGCTGGCCCGCATTCTCGCCCGGCACCGGGGGCTGGACGATCTGGTGCTGCCCGAGCCCCCCACGCTGAAGGGCATGCTGCACGGCTACATTGATCTGGTGTACCGCCACGACGAGCGTTTCTACGTGGTGGACTACAAGTCCACCTACCTGGGGCGGCGGCTGGAGGACTACTGCGATCCCCAGCTCACCGAGAACATGCGCCAGAGCTACTACGACCTGCAGTACCTGCTCTACAGCCTGGCGCTGCACCGCTACCTGCGCACGCGCCTGGCGGACTACGACCCGCGGCGTCACCTGGGCGGCGTGCAGTATCTCTACTTGCGTGGCATGGCGCCGGACGCCCCCGGCGGCGTGTACTACCGGCCGGCGGACGTCATCGCCATCGATGCCCTGGACCGCCTCTTCGCCGGCGAGGAGGCGGCGGCATGACGAGCGCTCCGCAGACCCTGGCCATCGACAGCCACCTGGCGGATGCGCTGTGCGACTGGCTGGACCGTCGCGAGGAGTGGCTGTGGTACAGCATCGCCGCCCTCAGCCGCGCCCTGCGCGACGGCCATAGCTGTCTCAGCCTTGCCCACTGGGCGGGCGAGACGCCGTGGGCCGTGGACGGCGAGCAGGGGTTTCGGCTGCCGGAACAGGCGGACTGGGCGGAGCGGCTGGCGGCCCTGCCGATCGGGCCGGATGATCAGGCGCCGCTGGTGTTCGAGCGTGGGCGGCTCTACCTGCGGCGGTACTGGCAGTTCGAGGTGGAGCTGGCCGAGGCCATCCGCCAGCGGCTGGCCCCGCTGGCCACGGATGCACCGGCCGGAGCCGGTGAGGCGCTGGAACGGCTGTTCGGCCCCGGCGACGGTGCCACCGACTGGCAGGCCGTGGCCGCGGCCAACGCCCTGTTCCAGCGCTTTGCCGTGATCGCCGGAGGGCCTGGAACCGGCAAGACCTACACCGTCACTCGTCTGCTGGCGTTACTGGCCGAGACCACCACCAGCGAGACCGGTGAGCCGCTGCGCATCCGCATGGCGGCTCCGACGGGCAAGGCCGCGCAGCGTCTGGGCGAGTCCGTGAGCCAGGCGCGCGCGGACCTGGCCATGAGCGTCGATGCCGGAACCCTGGCACTGATTCCCGATGAGGCCATGACCCTGCACCGGCTGCTGGGCGTGGTGCCCGGCTCCATCCAGTTCCGCCACGGTGAGGACAACCCCCTGCGGCTGGACGTGCTGCTGGTGGACGAGGTGTCCATGATCGACCTGCCGTTGATGGCGCGCCTCTTTCGTGCGCTGCCGGCGCACGCCCGCGTGATCTTCCTGGGCGACGCCGACCAGTTGCCATCGGTGGCTGCCGGGTCCGTTCTCTCCGACCTGGCGCCGCGCCCGCACCCGGGGTACTCGCCGGCGCGGAAGGAGGCGCTGGCCGCGCTGGGGCTCACCGTCCCCGTGGCCGAAGAGGGCGCCGGGGCGGATCATCTCAGCTATCTCTACATCAGCCGCCGCTTCAGCGACGTCGGTGGGATCGGGCGGCTCGCCGCGCAGGTGATGGCCGGCGAGGGCGCCGGCAGCCTGGCCACGCTGCAGGCAGAAACGGAGGGTTTGCAGTGGGTTCCCACTGAGGCGCTGCCGCGCGCCATCGACCGCTGGATCGAGCAGTGGTATGCCGCCATCGCGGCGGCGGAGAGCAGGGCGGCTGCCTTCGATGCACTGGCGCAGTTCCGGCTGCTGTGCCCGACCCGCGTCGGGCCCCTGGGGTCGGAGGCGCTGAACGCGCAGATCCTCCGCCGCCTGAACCCGGCGGGCCACGCCTTCTTCCGCGGCCAGCCCATCATGGTCACGCGCAATCACTACGGCGTCGGCCTGTTCAACGGCGACGTGGGGTTGCTGTGGCCGGACGAGGACAAC
>SLMR01000134.1 GCA_007133445.1 Aquisalimonas sp.
CTTCCGGCGGACCCTATTTCGGTTTCATGTGCTGCCGCAAGGCCTACGTGCGGCAGATGCCCGGGCGCATCGTCGGTCGCACCGTGGACATGGAAGGGCGTACCGGCTTCACGCTGACGCTGCAGGCCCGCGAGCAGCACATCCGCCGCTCCAAGGCCACGTCCAACATCTGCACCAATCAGGGCCTGATGGTCACCGCGGCCACCATGTACCTGTCCCTGCTCGGGGCCGAAGGGCTGGAGCGGGTGGCGGCGCAGTGCCATGCCAACACGCGGCGGCTCACCGAGCGCCTGAGCGACATCAAGGGCGTGAGCCTGCGCTTTGACGGCCCCTATTTCCACGAGCGCGTCATCGAGCTGGACCGGCCCGCCGAGCCCGTGTTCCAGCAGCTGGCCAACCAGGGCATCCTCGCCGGCTACCCGCTGGGCCGCCACGACAGGCGGCTGGCCAATGCCCTGCTGGTGTGCGCCACCGAGACCGTCACCGACGCGGACATGGACCGCTACGTGGACGCGCTGAGCCAGGCACTGGCCCGCGCTGCCTGATCAACGGAGGTTTTGCCGTGACCCAGGAATCACTGATCTTCGATCTGGGCAAGACCGGGCGCCATGCCCGTGCCCAGGCCCCGGCCGCCAGCGCCGAGCTGACGGACATCCCGGCCGAGTTCCGCCGCGGCAGGCGTGCGGTCATGCCGGAAGTCTCCGAGCTGCAGGTCGTGCGCCACTACACCCGGCTGTCGCAGAAGAACTTCTCCATTGACACCAACTTCTATCCGCTGGGTTCGTGCACCATGAAGTACAACCCGCGGGCCTGTAACAGCCTGGCCATGCTGCCCGGCTTCCTGGACCGCCATCCCCATGCGCCGGACAGTACCGGGCAGGGGTTCATGGGCTGTCTGTGGGAGCTCCAGGACATGCTGGCCGAAGTGACCGGCATGGAGGAAGTCTCGCTGGCGCCCATGGCCGGCGCCCAGGGCGAGTTCACCGGCGTGGCCATGATCCGTGCCTACCACGATGCCCGCGGTGACGACGGTCGCACCGAGATTCTGGTGCCCGATGCCGCCCATGGCACCAACCCGGCCACCGCCGTGATGTGTGGCTACAAGGTCCGCGAGATCCCCACGGCCCGCGACGGTGACGTGGACATGGACGCACTGAAGGAAGCGGTGGGGCCGCAGACCGCCGGCATCATGCTCACCAACCCGTCCACAGTGGGCGTGTTCGAGCGCCGCATCCAGGAGATCGCCCAGCTGGTGCACGACGCCGGCGGCCTGCTCTACTACGACGGCGCCAATCTCAACGCGATCCTCGGCAAGGCGCGGCCCGGTGACATGGGCTTCGACGTCATTCACATCAATCTGCACAAGACCTTCTCCACGCCCCATGGCGGTGGCGGCCCCGGCGCCGGTGCGGTCGGCGTCGGCAAGCGTCTGGTAGCGCACATGCCGATCCCGCACGTGGGCCGTGACGGTGACCGGTACTACTGGCGTACCGAGGAGGATATCCCGCAGACCATCGGGCGCCTGTCGGCGTTCATGGGTAACGCCGGGGTGCTGCTGCGCGCGTACGTATACGCGCGGATGCTGGGCCGTGAAGGCATGACCCGCGTCGCCGAGTTCGCGACCCTGAACGCCAACTACATGATGAGCCGGCTGCGCGCCGAGGGCTTCCAGGTCTGGCTGCCCGAGCGCCGCGCCAGTCACGAGTTCATTGTCAGCCTCAAGAATGAGTCGAAGGAACTCGGCGTCACTGCCGGCGACTTCGCCAAGCGGCTGCTGGACATGGGCTACCACGCGCCCACGGCGTATTTCCCGCTGCTGGTGCCGGAGTGCTTCCTGATCGAGCCCACGGAAACGGAGACCCGCGAAGACCTGGACGGCTTCGTCCGGGCCATGGTGGCGATCCGCGAGGAGGCCCTGCAGGACAAGGACTTCGTCAAGGGCGCCCCGTACAACATGCCGGTGCGCCGACTCGACGAGGTCAAGGCGGCCAAGGAACTGGACCTGAAGTGGCAGGGGGACGCCGGCTGACGCGCGTCGCCCGTTCTGATTGTCCCGACAAGCCCGCAGCGGCGGCCCGGCCGGTCGCCGACAGGATGGTAGTGGCCCGGGGGGCTGCCGACCGATTTCTAGCTAGAGCAATAGGGAGAGAATCCACATGACCGCACTGATCAGCGGCTCCGTCGCCTACGACACCATCATGGTGTTCCGCGACCGTTTCAAGAACCACGTTCTGCCCGAGCAGGTGCACATTCTCAACGTCGCCTTCCTGGTGGATCAGCTGCGGCGCGAGTACGGCGGCTGCGCCGGTAACATCGCCTACAACCTGATGCTGCTGGGCGAGCGCGGTCTGCCGCTGTCCACCGTGGGCAAGGATTTCAGTGCCTACGCCCAGTGGATGAAGGACTGGGGCGTGCCCATGGACTACGTCAAGCGCTTTGACGACCACTACTGCGCCCAGGCCTACATCACCACCGACCTGGACGACAACCAGATCACTGCCTTCCACCCGGGTGCCATGAACCTGGCTCACGAGGTCAAGGTGCCCACCAACGAAGGCGCCAAGATCGGCATCGTGGCCCCCAACGGCCGCGACGGCATGGTGCAGCACGCGCAGCAGTTCGCGGATGCCGGCATCCCGTTCATCTTCGATCCGGGCCAGGGCCTGCCCATGTTCAACGGCGAGGAACTGCTGGACTTCGTGGAGAAGGCCACCTACATGGCGGTGAACGACTACGAGTCGCGCATGGTGCAGGACCGCACCGGCCTGAGCATGGAGGAGCTTGCCGGCAAGCTGGACGCCCTGATCGTTACCCGCGGCGCCGAAGGCTCGGACATCTACTCCAATGGCGAGACCATTCACGTGGACGCGGTGAAGCCCGAGGACGTGCTCGACCCGACCGGCTGTGGCGATGCCTACCGCGCCGGCATCCTCTACGGGTTGCTTAACGACCTGGATTGGCGCACCACGGGGCAGATCGCCTCCCTGATGGGCAGCCTCAAGGTCGCCCGCGCCGGCACCCAGAACCACCACTTCACGCTGGAGCAGTTCCGCAAGTGGTACAAGAAGGCCTGGGGCAGCAGCTTCTGATCCTGCCCCGATGAGGAAAACCCGGCCGGCTCCGCGCCCGCCGGGTTTTTTGTTGGTGTTGGATCGGTGCATCAAGATGCACCCGACGCCCGCCTGAGCCCCGGCCTTGGGGCATTTTTGCGGTGCATCTTGATGCACCGTTTCGACCCGCCCGGTGCGCCGCATCCGGCGTCAGAACGCCTCCACCGCAAACGCCCCCACGGCATCATCGCCTGCGAGCACCGCCGGCAGCAGCGCGGCGGCCCGCGGCAGGATGTGCTGGGCGTAGAAGCGCGCGGTGACGATCTTCGCCTCGTAGAACCCCGTCTCGGCCGTGCCACCATCGAGGGCTTCACGGGCAATCAGCGCCGAGCGCGCCAGCAACGCACCACCGCACACGTACCCGGCGAGCATCAGATACGGCACCGCACCGGCCGCCGTCGCCGCCGGGTTCTCCCCGTGCGTGCGCACCACATACTCCGCCGCCTCCCGCAGGGCGTTGATGCCCGCGGTAAGCGGCTCGCGGATCGCCCTCACGCCGCTGTCGGCACTCGCCTCCAGCTCCCCCGCCAGGCCCTCCATCTCGGCGAGCAGGGCGTGCATCGCCTTGCCACCGTCCTTGTAGGTCTTGCGCCCGATCAGGTCGTTGGCCTGGATGCCCGTGGTGCCCTCGTAGATGGTGGTGATACGCGCGTCCCGGTAGTGCTGCCCGGCACCGGTCTCCTCCACGTACCCCATGCCACCGTGGACCTGCACCCCGAGACTCGTCAGCTCCTGGCCCACCTCCGTGCACCAGCCCTTGACGATGGGGATGAGCAGATCCACCCGCGCCTGGTGCGCACCGCGCTCCTTGGCATCGGGGTGGCGGCGGCTCATGTCCATGGACCACGAGGCCGAATAGGCGAGCGCCCGCATGGCCTCGATCTGCGCGCGCATGGTCAGCATCATGCGCTTCACATCCGGGTGGTGGAGAATGCTCGCCTTCTGCGACGGATCACCCCCGGCCGGCGTGCCCTGGATCCGCTCGGAGGCGTACCAGCGCGCCTGCTGGTAGGCGCGGTCGGCAATCGCCAGCCCCTGCACGCCCACCTTGTGGCGAGCCTCGTTCATCATGGTGAACATGTACATCAGCCCCTTGCCTTCCTCGCCGACCAGGTAGCCGATGGCGCCGCCATTGTCGCCGTAGGACATGGTGCAGGTGGGGCTCGCGTGAATGCCGATCTTGTGCTCGGTGTTCACGCAGCGCACATCGTTCGCCTCCCCCGGGTTGCCCTCGGCATCGGGCAGGTACTTCGGCACGATGAACAGCGAGATCCCCTTCACCCCCGCCGGCGCATCCGGCGTGCGCGCGAGCACCAGGTGAATGATGTTCTCCGCGCAGTCGTGCTCGCCCC
>SLMR01000356.1 GCA_007133445.1 Aquisalimonas sp.
CGACGCAGACCAACAGTGGAGAGCTCATCCTTGAGCGGCCTCTTTGGCATTGAATCCCGGCCTGATCGGGACCCGGTCGTCCGCCCCGGCTAGGGCGGCCGCTCTCGGGGATCGGCCGAATTCACGTTATCATGATGATGTCCCGATTTTCGTTCAGAGCATCCACACGTGCCGAGAAGGTTCTTCCGTCGCTACTTGCCGGATTCCGGGAGAGTCCGCCGCCACCAGCGCATCCAGCTGTTCGGCAGGCTATTGCACGACCCGAATCTCTGGCACCTGAACCGACACTCCGTTGCCGGCGCGCTGGCCGTCGGGCTGTTCATGGCCTTCATGCCCATGCCCTTCCAGATGATTCCGGCGGCGGCACTGGCCATCATCCTGCGCGTCAATCTCCCCATGGCGCTGGCGGGCGTGTGGGTCTCGAATCCGCTGACAATGGGGCCGATGCTCTACTTCCAGTACCGGGTGGGCAAGCTCGTGATGGGTCAACAGGTCCGCGAAAGCGGGTTCGAGCCGACTCTGGAGTGGTTCTGGACCGAAATCGTCCACATATGGCAACCCCTGATGCTCGGCAGCCTGCTGTGCGGCATCGTCTCCGCGCTGGCCGGCTACGGCCTTATCCACCTGATCTGGCGCATCAATATTCGCCGCCATCTGCGTCGACGCCGCGAGAAGCGCGCGGCCCGGGCACAAATCCTGCGCCGGGATACATAATCGCAAGGCGGCGGTGGGCACAGCCTGCCGGGCTGACGTTCAGCGCAAGTGACCGTCATCGATCGTGACGGTGCGGTCCATCCGCTCGGCCAGGTCCGTGTCATGGGTCACCATCACCAGGCTGGTCCCGAAATCCCTGTTGAGTTCCCGCAGCAGGTCAAACACCTCTTCCGCCGTCTGCCGATCCAGGTTCCCGGTGGGTTCATCCGCCAGCACGCAGGCAGGTTCGGTGACCAGCGCGCGAGCGATGGCGGTGCGCTGACGCTCGCCGCCAGAGAGTTCTCCCGGCTTGTGCGCCATGCGATGACCCAGCCCCACCCGCTCCAGGACGCGCTGTGCGGCTGCCTGGGCCTCCCGGCGATCCGTCTTCCGGATCAGCAACGGCATGGCCACGTTCTCCAGCGCCGTGAACTCCGGCAGCAGGTGGTGGAACTGGTAGATGAAGCCGATCGCGCGATTGCGCAGAAAGCCGCGCTGGCGGGCACCGAGCTCGTAGACGGAGGCCCCCTGCACTTTCACCGTCCCCTCGCTGGGTGCATCCAGGCCGCCGAGAATCTGCAGGAGGGTGCTCTTGCCCGATCCTGAGCGACCGACAATCGCGAGCTGTTCGGCGTGGCCCACGGCCAGGCTGACGTTCTCGAGCACGCGCACATCCCGCGGCCCTTCCCGGAATACCTTGCCGACACCCTCGCAGGTAATCACGGCATCGTGCATGGCTGCCTCACTCATAACGCAGTGCCTCCGCGGGTTCCGTACGCGCGCCACGCCATGCCGGGTAGATCGTGGCGAGCAGGGCCAGCACCAGCGCCACCGAAGCGATCTGGACGACGTCCCGTGAGCGCAGGTCCGACGGCAGATCGCTGAGCCAGTAGATATCCGGCGCCAGGAAGGCCACATCGAGCAGCGATTCGATGGCGGGCACGATGGTATCCACGTTCAGAGCCAGTGCTACGCCCCCGGCAACGCCAAGGACGGTGCCCACCACGCCGATGACCGTGCCCTGCACCATGAACACGCCCATGATCGTTCCGGGGCTGGCGCCGAGCGTGCGCAGGATGGCGATGTCGCTGCGCTTGTCGTTCACGACCATCACCAGCGTCGAGACGATGTTGAAGGCGGCAACGGCAATGATAAGCGTCAGGATCACGAACATGACGGTCTTCTCGGTCTGGACCGCGCGGAAGAAACTGGCGTGCTCCTGGGTCCAGTCGCGGACCCGGTAACCCGCGCCACCGAGTTCCTGTCCGACTTCCCGTGCCAGCCACGGTGCGTCCATGAGGTCCCGGAACTGCAACCGCACCCCGGAGACGCCATCCCCGAGGCGCATGACCGCGGCGGCGTCATCCATATGCACCAGCGCAACACCGCGATCATATTCGAACATGCCCACGTCGAAGGTCCCGGCCACGTGAAAGCGCTTCAGTCGCGGCACGATGCCGGCAACTGTCGCCCGTGCCTCCGGGGTGACCACGGTGACCCGATCACCCGCCCGCACACCCAGTTCCCGGGCCAGGGCCCAGCCCAGGATGATGTTGTACTCCCCCGGCTGGAGCGCCTCGGCGGCATCGCCGTCGATGTGATCCATCACGCGGGAGACGTCACCTTCATAGTCCGGCAGTACGCCACGGAGCATGCCGCCGCTCACTTCGCCACCGCGCGTCATCATGACTTCGCCACTGACGTACGGTGCGGCACCGATGACTTCCGGGTGACTGCGTGCGCGCTCGACCACGCTCTGCCAGTCCTCCATGCCGCCGTCGCGGGCTTCGACAGTGGCGTGGGCAATCATGCCCAGGATCTTGTCGCGGAGTTCGCGCTCGAAGCCGTTCATCACCGAGAGCACAGTAATGAGCGCGGTAACGCCCAGGGCGATGCCGAGAATGGAGCTCAGCGATATGAACGAGACGAAATGGTTACGCCGCTTGGCGCGGGTGTAACGCAGTCCGATGAACAGTTCCAGGGGACGAAACATGCGTCGATTCCTTGTCCGTCAACATTCAGGCCGGGGCCGTCAGCGGTGGGCACACCACCGGCACGGTCCGTTCCAGGGCGATCCGTGCGGTATCGATGGTGGCAACCAGGGCATGAACCTCCACCCCCGCCGCCACGGCGTCCCGCAGGGCGGTGCCGTACCCCGGATCAATGGTGTCGGCCGGGCGCACCTCACTGACATCGTCCCGCTGCACGCAGAAGACCAGCGCTGCCCGATAGCCCTCGCCAACCAGGGCTGCCAGGTGTTCCAGGTGGCGGGTTCCACGGGTGCTCACCGCGTCGGGAAACAGGGCCACGCCCTGATCCACCGCGGCCGTCACATTCTTGACCTCCAGGTAGCACGGCGGTTCCCCGGCCTGGCCGCTGAGCAGGAAGTCGATCCGGGCGCCGCGGTCGGCAAGGCGTACCTCGGGTCGGATATCCCCGTAACCGGCCAACGCCGGAATCCGGCCCGCCTCCACCGCCTCGCGCACGAGACCGTTGGCCCGCCCGGTGTGGATCCCCACCGTGACACCACCCGGCAACTCAACCAGTTCCCACGTATGCGCATACTTGCGCCCGGGCTTGGTCGAGTGGCTCAACCATACGCGGGACCCCGGCGTCTGGCAGCCCATCATTGAACCGGTATTCGGGCAATGGCAGGTCAGGCGCTGCCCGTCATCCAGGACGACATCGGCAAGAAAGCGCTTGTAACGGCGCTCCAGCACCGCCGGAATCATGGGTTGTGGCAGTTCCATGGGACGCAGCACCAGCCCGGGAAAGAGTGCGGAGTCTACTAACGTTCCGCCCGCGCACACAACGACACCGGCGCTCCCGCCCCGCGCCGCAGCACGGGCCGGAGTCGGTTTGTTCCGCTGTCCCGGGGTGCTATGATCCGGAGCAGGAAACGAGGACGTGACTGGAGAGAAAGGATGTCCCGGATTTTCGGCGGTTTGCTACTCGCGACACTGGTCAGTGCCAGCCCCCTGTCGTCACTACAGGCCGACAGACTGCTCATTGATGCCCTCCGCGACGGCGATACCGACGCCAGGGAGATGCCCCGTCACGGCGCCACCAAGGAGCGTGTGGAAAGCGAATTCGGCGAGCCCCGGGAGCGTCGTGCTGCAGTGGGGGACCCCCCGATCACCCGCTGGGATTACGAGGACTACAGCGTCTACTTCGAGCACGACCGCGTGCTACGCACCGTGCTCCGGCGGGAGTAAGCGCCCGGTTGGCCAACCTGCCCCGCCTGCCCGCCGAATGGGAACCGCAAGCCGCCCTGATGCTCACGTGGCCTCGGCCGAATGGTGACTGGGGTGAGACGTTCGATGCCGCCGAGCAGGCGACCACCCATCTCGCCGCCACAGTCTCGCGTTACCAGCCGCTGATCGTCACCGTGCCCGACGACGCTGTCGCGCGGACGCTGCCGGATCGCATTGCCGCTGCCGGGGGCAACTCCCGACAACTCCACTGTTACGTCGCGCCCGCCAACGATATCTGGGCGCGGGACCACGGCCCCGTCACCGTAATGTCCAGCGACGGCGGCAGGCAGCTCGTGGACTTCACGTTCAACGGCTGGGGCGGCAAGCACGCCGCATCCGCCGACAATGCCCTCACCGAAACACTCCACCGCCTGGGCGCGTTCGGCCGAGTGGAGCGCAGAGTCGTGGACGCCGTTCTGGAAGGCGGCGCCGTCGAGACGGAAGGCCACGGCACACTGCTCACCACCAGCGAGTGTCTGCTGCATCCGGGCCGCAACCCCGGGCGTGATCGCG
>SLMR01000266.1 GCA_007133445.1 Aquisalimonas sp.
AAAACAATCCCGGGGGCACAACGCCCCCGGGATTTCAGATGGTACGCGTTTCACTTCGAGGTTGGCAGTGAACCCCTCTGGTGATCGCTCGGAGCTAGCGAGCGTTAGTCGTCGTCATCCGCGCACGCACCCGTCCGCAACCCGCTGTCGATGCCATCCGCGTAGCAGGTCCACTCATCGCCATCGAACACGAAGGTTACTGTCTGACCGGAAAGGTCGGGGCTGCTCTCACCTTCCCTGAAGGTATACTCAATCTGAACGTCGACGCCGTTATCGCCATCGCCGTTCTCCTCTTCATCGGCATCGCCCGGATCAAAGTCGGTGATGTCTCCGTACTCACCCTCGATGCGAACCCCGAGATTGTCTCTGAGGGCGTCTTCATTTTCCGGCAGGTTCGCCACTCCCCGGGACAGGATCTGCTCCTCCACCGGAGTCCGTGCGCCGCCCAGCAGGTTCGGGGCCTCGGCGAACTGGGCCCGGGCCACGTAGCTCTGGTACTGCGGGATGGCGATGGCCGCCAGGATGCCGATGATCGCCACGACGATCATGAGCTCGATCAGCGTGAAGCCCTTTTGATGTTTCATTGCGTGCATGGTTGTGCTCCTTGTGCTTCTTGGTTGTCGCCGAACCCACCCGTTCCTGAGTGAGCGCGTGCTCTCGTTGTCGAGTTGCCGAGAACAGCTCAACCGCGACGCGGTCGTGATCCTGTTCTGTGCGGAGTTTCTGCAGAAAGTGTGCCAGCGCGGCCAGGCACCGTGTGGCGCGGGCTGGCGGCCGGCGTGTGTGACATGGTTCACAGTCCGGGTGACGGCGAGCGTCAGTGCCGGCAGCACGGCGGAGCACGGGGTGACGTTGTTCGTCAGGCCATGGTGGTGGTGAGCCGCTCGTCGAGCCCAGGCGGCCGTTCGTCGCCCGGCCCGTGGACACGCTGCCGGCGTTGTGATGAAACGATGACCATAAACACAACATGTGCCTGCGCACTGCAGGCCGAGCGGATCAGGGTGAGGACATGGTGCGTGACAGGGGCCCCCGGGCGCAGGGCGGCATTACAATGCTGGAGCTGATGATCACGGTGGCGATCATCGGCATTCTCGCGAGCATCGCCTACCCGGCCTACATGAATTACGTCGTCCGGGCGAACCAGGCGGAGGCGCAGGAGTTCATGCAGGACGTGGCCTCGCGCGCCGAGCAGTACCGCATGGATGCCCGCGACTATCCCGAAAGCATTGACGACGACCTGAACATGTCCGCGCCCGCGCGCGTGGCGGACAACTATGACGTCATCCTGACGGAAGTGACCGGTTCTTCCTTCGTCGTCGAGGCCGAGCCCAGGGCCGGTTCGCGGCAGTCAGGCGAGCCTACGCTGCGCCTGCACAGCAACGGCGAACGCGAGCCGCAGGAGGAGTGGTAGGCATGCGGAACCCGGTGGCGCGCGGCCAGGGCATGCGGGGGTTCACCCTGCTGGAGATGATGATCACCGTCGTCGTCCTGGTGATCGTGGTCACCGTGGCGGTGCCCGCCTTCGATGGCTTCGTCGCCAACCAGCGCGTCAAGTCCGCCGCCCAGGGCCTGATGACCAGCTTCTCCTATGCCCGCAGCGAGGCGATCCGCCGCAACGAGGACGTGGACGTGCGGATGCTCCAGGACGGCGGTGACTGGGTCTGGGGGGTCTGCACGGAGGATGCCGCGGAGGTCCCGGAGGACTGCCTGCGGGTGGTTCGCACCGGCAGGGTACAGGTCGCCGGCGAGAGCCCGGGGCCGGTGACGTTCGATCCGCAGGGGCGGCCCGACGGCGGCGGCACCAACGTCACCCTGTGCGACGCGGATGCGAGTCAGGCGGTGTCACGCAGGGTCGTCTTTGTGGGCATCACGGGCAGTTCGAGAATCGATGTGGGCGAGGGAGGGTGTCCGGAATGATTGCCTGGCGAACAGCGCGCCTGCCGCGGCGCCAACGCGGCGCCACGTTGATCGAGGTGCTCATCGCCCTGCTGATCCTTGCCATCGGGCTGCTGGGGACGGCGGCGCTCCAGACCCGCGCCCAGACCGCGGAGCTGGAAGCCTACCAGCGTTCCCAGGCGCTGCTCCTGGCGCAGGACATGGTCAGCCGACTGAACACC
Source organism: Aquisalimonas sp. (assembly GCA_007133445.1). Next base: position 2,118 of record SLMR01000266.1, read on the forward strand.
AACCGGCGTACCGCTCCGTGCTACGACACGTTCGCCAGTGGCGGGACCAACTTCGTCGGCGAGGACGGCGACGTGCATTCCTGCCAGGGCTTCGGCACCAGTTCCACCCGCGCCCGCGCGAATGCCGACCTGGCGGAGTGGCACAGCTTCCTGGTGGGCGAGGCGGAACGCCGGGGCGACGAGGACGTGGGCGCCATGGCCGGTGCCCGCGGCTGTATCGAGTACGACGGCAGCGACGAGGTCTACACGGTGACGGTGGCGTGGCAGGGTCAGGCGCCGACCGAGGCGCCCGCGGACAACGACTGTGCCGCGGGCGAGTTCGGCGACGAGGAGCTGCGCCGGATCGTCGAGATGAGATTGCGCATGGGGGAACTGGGATGACGACGCGAGCCGGTCGGGGCCATGTCGGCGGGCGCCAGGCGGGCCTCTCGCTGGTGGAACTGATGGTCGCGCTGGTCGCGGGCATGCTGGTGGTGGCCACCGTGACGGCCCTGGCCATCAACACCAGCCGCACCCAGGACGAGCTGAGCAAGTCCAGCCGCCAGGTGGAGAACGCCCGCTATGCGCTCCAGGTCCTCAATGACGAGGTGCGGCATGCGGGCTTCTACGGGCGTTTCTCCAACAAGTCCACGCCTTCGTCGCTACCGGACCTGTGCGACTACGACACCGCGAGCGCGGTCGACGGGCACTTCGAGGCCGAGGAGTTCGACTTCCTGAGCATCGCGGTCCACGCCTTCGACAATGCATCGGTGCCGGGCTGCATTGCCAACAACATCGACCAGGCCGACGATACCGATGTCCTCGTGGTGCGCCGCTTCAGCGATGTCGGTGACGGCTGGCCGCTGTATGTCCAGTCCACACCGCGGCGCATCGCGCCCGTCTCCTCACCGGGCGACTCCGTGATCACCGAGCCCACCGGTGATGACGCACCGGTGCACCGGTACCGCACCGATGTCTACTACGTCGCGCCCTCGAACAGCCCGTCGGAAGTGTGTGGCGGGGAAAGCGGGCCGTCCGCGGACATCCCCACCCTCATGCGCCTGCGTTATGACGGCAGCAGCGGCTGGTGCGGCGAGCCCCTGGCCGAGGGGATCGAGCGCATCCATTTCGACCTGGGCGTCGACTACAGCGGCGACGGCGTGCCGAACGACTCCTCTTCGGGGGCGGACGATGCCTACGTGCGGACCCCCGAGGAGCTGGATCAACTCGCCAATGTGGTGGCGGTGCGCGTCCACGTTCTTGCGCGTACCGACGAGCCGACACCGGGCCATGAGGACGTGGCGGAGTACGTGCTTGCCTCGGACGGCAGCGTCACGGCGGGGCCGTTCGAGGACGAGTACCGGCGCCGGGTGTTCGCCACCACGGTCCGCTTGACCAACCCTGCCGGGCGCAGGGAGGAGTAACGCCATGCGTGCCTTCGAAAGACAGCAGGGCGCCGCGCTGATCGTCACGCTGATCATGCTGCTGGCGATCACGCTGCTGGCCATGACCGCCATCAACACCAGCACCATCAGTCTGCGCGTGACCGACAACGTGCGCACGGTGCAGGAGCAGGAGGCCGCGCTGGCCCAGGGCATCGAGATCTATGTCAGCGATCCGCGGCACTTCCACGACGGGCAGAGCTGGCAAGGCGAGATCGACGGCATGCAGGTGGCCATCGACGAACCACGCTGCGTGTACTCGCGGCCCTCCACGGGGAGCGCGGATCGGGAAGGTGTCGAGGATGTGCAGGCGCCCGTGGAGACCTACTGGGAGTTCCGGGCCAGCATCGACGGCCTGGAGAATGGCAGGTCACCGGTCATGAGCCAGGGGGTACGCATGCGCATGCTCGCCGACCCGGACCGTTGCTGATGCGGCCGGAGGCGAGAGCGGAATTTCAACGAGGGTGGGGCGGCGCGCGCGCCCGTCATGCAGTGCATGGACCGGCCAGCGGTCGCCAGCCGCCGCGGGGTACAACAGGAGCATTGGTCATGGTGAACGCGAAGCAATTGAGAGGGCTGATGGTCGGGGGGCTGTTGGGCGTCTCCGTGGCCGCACCGGCCCAGGACATCGACCTGTTCATGCAGGCCGGTGGCGATGCCGCCGACCCGAACGTGCTGTTCATCATCGACAACACCGCGAACTGGGGGTCGACAGTCGAGGGCACGACCGTCGAGGAAATGACGCGTGAAGCGCTCATGGAGACGTTCGCGGATGATCGGCTGCTCGAGGCGATGCGTATCGGGATGATGCCGTTCACCTCGGGAAACCAGCCGCCGGGCGGGAAGGTTATTGCCCACGTTCAGGACATGACCGAGGACTGGCGCGGTGAGCTGATCGAAAAAGTGGAT
>SLMR01000421.1 GCA_007133445.1 Aquisalimonas sp.
CAGGTAATTGCTGCCGCGGTCCACGAAATAGCGCTCGGCCGCGTGCAGGTCCGAGAGCCGGAAGGCACCGTGCAGCACCGGCCGGAGTTCACCGGACCGGATCCAGCCGATAAGCTGCTCCGCCTCCTCGCGGGTGCCGTGGGAGACACCGAAAATCTGCACCTGGTAGAGGTAGATACGGGTCCACATGATCTCGCTGACATTGCCGGCGCTGGCTCCCGCGATGCTGAGGCGCGGATAGCTGGCCCGCGCGCCCATGTCGAAGATCATGGCGTCGATGAAGCGGTCCGTCATCTCGCCGCCGGCCAGGTCCATGACGGCATCGATGGGGCGGTCACTGGTCGCGGCGCGCACCCGGGCCTCGAAGTCGTCCATCTGCGCACGGTCCAGCACGGCCTCGGCGCCGAGTTCCAGCAGGGCCTCGGCCTTGTCCTGCTGGCTCAAAGCGTAGGGGATCGCTCCCAGGATGCGGCAGAGCTGGATCAGCGCCGTCCCCACGCCACCACTGGCGCCGGTGACCAGCACCCGTTCCCCGGCCGTGACTCCGGCGGAGGTCAGCATGTGCAGGGCCGTCTGGTAGGAGCACATCCCCATCGCGGCCAGCTCCGCGTCGGCCAGCTCCGGGTTCTCCACGGCGTGGAACTGGTCGGAAGGCACGACCACGTACTCCGCGTACCCGCCGTCAGCGCCGTGGCCGTAGTAGTCCGGGGTCAGGTTGATGTCCCGGCGGCTGTCCGCGTAGATGTTGAAATCCAGCAGGCCACGTTCCCCGACCCGGCCCGGGTCAACGCCCTCGCCCACCGCGGCGACGCGCCCCGCCACATCCGCCCCCTGGATGCGCGGGAACGTGAACGTCGGCGCCCCGCCCACCTGGAACGACGTGGTATCGCTCTTCTCCTTGACCGGATAAAGCCCTTCCCGGGCCTTGCGATCGGTATTGTTCTTGGCCGTGGCGGTCACCCGCACGAGCACCTGGCCGGGTCCCGGGCACGGCGTCGGGAAATCGGCACGGTATTCCAGCTTATCCACACCGCCATGTCCCGTGAGGACCATCGCCGCCATGGTGTCGGGAACCGGGACCTCGCCTGCCATGAACGCGCCCTCGTCCGATGCTCTCTGTGCCCGGTGAAGATAGCAGAGCCGAAGGCAGTGAAGCGACGACATGCTAGTTTGATGTGAAGGTCACTGCGAAGGACGCGGTCATGTCGGGAGCCAAGGGAGCGGACCCGCACCAGCGCGGTGAGGACGCCCTAGCCAGGAATGACTGGAGCGCGGCTCGGGACGCCTTCCGGGAAGCTCTCCTCACGGGCGAGAGCGCCCGGAGCTACGAGGGACTGAGCTGGGCAGCCCTCGCGCTGGATGATGGCGACACGGCGCTGTTCGCCCGCCGCAACGCTTACCGTCTGTATCGGGCACAGGGTGATGCAGTCAGTGCCGCGCGCATGGCCATGTGGGCGGGCAAGGATCACGAGGACTTCCGCGGTGAACCTGCGGTGGCCCGCGGCTGGCGCGAACGTGCGCGACGACTGCTGCAGGACCAGCCCGTAACGCCGGAGCACGGTTGGCTGGCGCTGTTCGAATGCTGGGAGGTTCTTGCCCACGGTGAGGACCCGGAGCAGGTCAGGCGCTGCGCGAGCGACGCCATGGTGGTGTCACGGCAGTGCAATGAACCGGACATGGCGATCCTGGCCCTGGCAATGGACGGGCTTGCGCTGGTCAGCGACGGCCGCGTCGGGGACGGCATGCGGCATCTGGACGAGGCCGCGGCCGCAGCGCTGGCCGGTGAACTGCAGCAACCCATCTGGGAGCTACCGGTCCTGTGCTGGCTGATCTACGCATGCGAGCGCGTGCGCGACTTCGACCGTGCGGGAGAGTGGTGCGAGATGATGCGTGGCGCCGCCGAACGCCTGCAGCACACGGCCAGCCAGGGAATCTGCCGGACCCATTACGCCACGGTTCTGGCCTCCCGCGGGCGCTGGCGGGAAGCGGAATCAACCCTCGCCGCGGCAGCCGGACGGTTCCGGACCTCATGGCCGCCCCAGACCGCGGAAGCCACGGTCCGTCTCGCGGATCTGCGGCGGCGACAGGGGCAGATGGACGAGGCCGAGGCATTGCTGCGCCCGCTGGACTGGCACCCGCTGGCAATGCTGGGGCTGGCGGAGATCGCCCTGGAGACTGGCCGGGCCGGGGACGCGGAGGCGCGCATCGCCACCTTCCTGCGTCACATCCCGGCACAGAACCGCCTCGAGCGGGCGTCGGCACAGGAACTGCTGGTACGCATCCATATCGCGCGCGGAGATCAGCGCGGAGCGGCAGATGCGCTTGCGGACCTGTCCGCGCTGGCAGGCATGGCAGGCACGCTGCCGCTCCAGGCAGCGGCCCGGTTCGCCGAGGGGCTAACCGCGGGCGCCACCGGCGACCTCCACCAGGCCCGCGTGTGTTGCGAGGACGCTGTTGCCCTGTACGAGCGCTCCGGCATCCCCTTTGAAGCGGCGCACGCCCGACTGGAGCTGGCCGAAACACTCAATGCCCTAGGGCACTCGGGGCGTGCCAGGGAAGAGGCCGGGAATGCGAGACACATATTCGAAGAGCTCGGTGCCCGGGGTTGGCTCCAGCGCGCGGACGCCCTGTTGGACAACCTCTTCAGTCGCTCAGGGAGGTCCAGTGACTCCGGCAGCACTCGGGTACTGACCGCCCGCCAGATCGATGTTCTGCGGCTCGTGGCCGAAGGCCGGAGCGATGCCCAGATCGCCGCCTCTCTCCACATCAGCCCCCACACTGTGCACCGGCACATCGCCAATATCCTGCTCCGGCTCGACGCCCCCACCCGCACCGCGGCGGCAACGCGCGCCGTCGCCGAAGGACTGATCGACTGACCCCATGGCCCGAACAGGCCATGGGCACGCGTCGCTCCCATGGCCCGTCTTCGCGAAGCGCTCCGGGGATTCTCTCCTGCAGGCTAGTGCCCCGTAACCGAAAAGCAGACAGGAGTATCGCCATGAGCACGCAAGAGCATGAAGTATTCGATCCGGTCGCGGCCAAGCAGCATTTGCATCAGGAGTGGCAAGCGGCGGCGCCGGGATGGCGCAGTTGGCTGGCAACCATGGAAGCGGCCGACGGCAGCGGCAAACTGAGCCGGATCCTGGTCGAGCAGGCGCATCTGCAACCGGGAGATGCGGTCCTCGATGTGGGCGCCGGTTACGGTGAACCGGGACTGCCGGCAGCCCGGGCCGTCGCGCCCGGCGGCAGCGTCACCCTGCAGGACCTGGCGGGCGACATGCTGACAGTGGCCCGGGAGCGCGTGGCCCGGGAGGGCCTGGAAACGGTCCAGTTCACCTACCTGGAGGGTGATGCCGAAGCGCTGGACCTGGCGCCGGCCAGCCTGGATGCCATCGTCAGTCGGGCGGCGGTGATGTACTTCTACGATATCGTCGGCGGCCTGCAACGGCTACGCTCGTTCCTGAAACCCGGCGGCCGAATCGCCGCCTCCGTCTGGAGCACACCGGACGTCGTCGGGTTCGCCGCGCCGATGCCGGTGATTCTCGACGCACTGGAACTCCCCCCGCCGTCGTCCGGCTGCATGGGGCCGTTCGCCCTCAACGAACGCGAACAGCTGGCCCAGGTGGTTCGGGATGCGGGCTTTACCGACGTGGACAGCGGTACCGAGACCGCGATCTGGCAGTTCGACTCGCCCGAGGCCTGTACCCGCTTCATCCGGGACGTCGCCCCACCCATCACGGCGCTGGTGGACGAGCGGCCGCCCGACGTGCAGGAGCGGGTCTGGCAACGGGTCACGGAGGAAGCGTGGCAACCGTTCCTGCAGCCGGATGGCCGCGTCCGGCTCACCAACGAAGCCCACTGGGTCGGCGGGACCAATCCGGCTTGAAGGGTGAACCAACCCATCGGCTATGCTGGGTGGCCCTGTCAGCAGCGAACCCACAAGGCCATCCAGCATGCCCCAACCGCAATCTGACCATGGCGACGCCGTCGCCGCCCGATACCGGCGCATCGCACCGCTGTACGACCTGGTGGATCTGCCGTTCGAGGAGTCGGGGGAGGTGCGTCCTTTGCTTGAGGCTGAAGGACTGGAATTGATTGCGTTGATTGCCCCGACCACCGGCAACGAGCGGGCGGCGATGATACTCAAGAGGGCCTCCGGTTTTGTTTACTACATATCAGTGACCGGGGTTACCGGTCAGCGCGCGACGGTGGCAGTTGACATTGCCGAGCATATGGCGGCATTGCGGCAGGTGACGGCGCTGCCGATAGCGGTTGGTTTCGGGATAAGCCGCGGTGAGCAGGCTGCCGAAGTGGCCCGCCATGCCGATGCGGTGGTGGTGGGTAGTGCGTTTGTTAAAGCGGCTGAAGAGGGGCGTCTGGCGGAGTGCGTGCGCGAAATCCGTCAGGGTTTGGATGGGGCATGATGCATAAAGTA
>SLMR01000012.1 GCA_007133445.1 Aquisalimonas sp.
AGACGGTGCGCCCGGACCCGGAAGTGGTGACCGCCCTGGAGACGTTGCGTGCTGCCGGTGTCCGCATCTGCCTGGACGACTTCGAGCCGACGTCGGACGCTCTGCCGCTGGTGGATTACGCCGACATCGTCAAGCTCGAGGTGGAAGGGCGGTCGGCGGACGAACTGGCCCGTACGGTGGAGCAAGTCAAGCGCCCCGGAGTGCGGCTGCTGGCAGAGAAGATCGAGGATCGGGCCAAGTTCCGCGACTGCCTGGATCTGGGCTTTCACTACTTTCAGGGCTATTTTCTCAGTCGCCCGCGCACGGTGCGCGGTGCGGCCATTCCGCCCAGTCGTCTGCCTACCGTCCGACTGCTGGCCACGATCCAGAGGCCGGAGCTGGAAGGCGGGGAGCTCGAACGGATCATCGGCACGGACGTTGGCCTGAGTCACCGCTTGCTGCGCTACCTGAACTCGGCCTATTACCAGCTGCAGCGGCCGTTGGACTCCATCCGTCAGGCGATTCTCTATCTCGGGCTCGACGAGCTGCGCCGCTGGGCGTCGTTGATGGCCATCGCGGCGGTGGACGACAAGCCCTCTGAACTGATATCCATGCTCACCGTGCGAGCTCGCATGTGCGAACTGCTCGGGCGCCAGCTCTACGCTGCCGACGGCGACACCTTCTTCACTGTCGGGCTGTTCTCGGGTCTGGACGTGGTGCTTGATGTGCCGTTGTCGGAGGTGGTTGCGGAACTGCCTCTGAGCCGGGAGGTCCATGAGGCATTGCTGCAGCGTCAGGGACCGGCCGGCCGGGTGCTGGACTGCGTGCTGCACTACGAGGCCGGCGACTGGGACTGGCTGGACATGAACGAATTCCCGGCTGAGATCGTGTTCCAGGCCTACGTGGATGCGATCGATTGGACGCGGACGATACTCGATCACTACGGGCAACAGTAGCGTCGTGTGGCTGCGCTGGTCGGGTCCGAATGCACCATAGGGAACGGTGAGCGAATGTCGAAGCCATTGTTGACGGCCCGGGGCCTGGAGCGGCGTTTCGGGCCCCGAACCGCTGTTGCCGGCGTGCACCTGGAGCTCGGGCAGGGCGAGGTCCTCGGTCTGCTCGGTCTCAACGGCGCCGGCAAGACCACCACTCTGCAGATGCTCTGCGGCGTGCTGGCGCCTACCACCGGCAGTATCCAGATTGCTGGGCACGATCTTCTGGACGCACCGCGCCAGGCCAAGCAGTGCCTGGGCTATCTACCGGAAGTCCCGCCCCTGCAGCCCGATGCCAGGGTGCGGGATTACCTGGCCTGGACCGCGCGCCTGCGCCGCATGCCGAAATCCCGCATCCCCGGGGGCGTGGAGCGGGTGCTCGCCCGTTGCGCCCTGGAGGACGTGGCCCATCGCGTGATTCGCAACCTCTCCAAGGGCTATCAGCAGCGGGTCGGCATCGCCCAGGCGATCGTCCACGAGCCGGCCTTGATCGTGCTGGATGAGCCGACCGTTGGGCTGGATCCAAGGCAGGTGCAGGGGATTCGTGAACTCATCACCGACCTGCGTCGCGAGCACGGCATCATTTTCTCCAGCCATATCCTGGCGGAGGTCCAGGCAGTCTCCGACCGGGTCACCATTCTTCATCACGGGCGCGCCATTTACAGCGGCGCCGCCGACGAGGCGGGCGCCAGTCAGCCTCGCTATCTTGCCCGTTTCGAGCACAGCCCGCCCATCGACGCCGTGCGCGCCATCGACGGCGTGCTCGCCGCCGACCCGGCGCCGGCTGGCGGCGGGTTGCTGCTGGAGATCAGCGACGATCAGGCCCTGGATGCGCTGCTCGCCGAAGCGGTGCGGCAGGGCTGGGGCCTGCGGGAGCTGGGCCGCGAGCGGCGGACCCTGGAACAGGTGTTCCTGGACCTCACCGAGGCGGCAGAGGAGGCCGCGGCATGATGGCCCTGTCCCTGGCGGCGCGTGAGCTGCGCCTGCTGTTCACCTCGCCGCTGCCGTGGATCGTGCTGGCGGTGAGCCAGGCGGTCAGTGCCTGGTGGTTCCTGTCCCTGGTGGAGCAGTTCCAGTCCCGCTACCAGCCCATGCTGGTGCAGACCAACAGCCCCATGGGCGTCACCGACCTGGTGCTCATGCCCTTCCTGGGCAGCGTGGTGGTGCTGGGCATGCTGCTGCTGGCAGCGGCGCTGCTGGCCATGCGCCTGCTGGCCGAGGAGCGCCGCAGCGGCGGGCTGCGGCTGCTGTACTCGTCGCCGCTGACGGTCACCGAAATGGTGCTGGGCAAGTACCTCGCCGCGCTGGTGTTCCTGCTGGTGCTGGTGGCCACCTGGCTGCTCATGCCGCTGACGCTGGTGCTGGGCACCGAGCTGGACCTGGGCCGGCTGGCGGCGGGCGGGCTGGCGCTGGTTCTGCTGGCGGCGACCATGGCGAGCGTGGCGCTGTTCGCCTCCAGCATGACCGTGCAGCCCGCGGTTGCCGTGATCCTGACCGTGGGCATCATGCTGGCGCTGCTCGGGATCAACACCGTGGTTGACGGGGACGATCCGCTGACCAGCTACCTCGCGCTGCTGCCCCATTACGAGAACCTGGTGCAGGGGCGGGTGGTCTCCACCAACGTGGTCTACTTTCTGATCCTGGTCATCGGTTTCCTCGGCTTCACCATCAAACGGCTGGACGGTCTGCGGCTGCAGGCGGGCTGAATCAAGGACAGGTTTGCTGCATGCGTATCGACCGAAGCACGCGACTCTGGCTGCACCTCAACAGCGCGCTGACCGGGCTCGCCCTCATCGCCGTGCTGGCCCTGGTGGCCTGGCTGAGCACCCGCTACACGGTGGCCACGGAGTGGTCCACCACCGGCCGCGGCGAGCTCTCCGAGAGCAGCGTGCAGCTGCTCGGAGAGCTGGACGACCAGCTCGAGATCGTCGCCTTCGTGCGTCCGGACGACTTCCTCGCCAACCACATCGAGGGGCTGGTGCAGCGCTACCAGCGCCATTACCCGGACCTGCGGTTCCGCGCCATCAATCCCGACGCCCGGCCGGATCTGGTGCGCCAGTTCGGCGTCGAGGGGCAGGGCGAGATGGTAGTGGAGTACCAGGGGCGCCAGGAGCAGGTGGCGGCGCCCAGCGAACCGCGCCTGAGCGCGGCCATCGCCGCCCTGGCGCGACGGGACGGCCGACCGCTGGTCTACCCGGTGGGCAGCGGCGAGCGTGACCTTGAAGGCGATGCCAACCACGACATGGGCGGCTTTGGCGAGCATCTGGTGGACCAGGGCCACGAGCTGGAGTCGCTCCCGACCCTGGAAGACGGCGTCCCCGGGGATGCCTCGCTGCTGGTGATCAGCGGCCCGCGCAGCGACTGGATACCCGGTGCCCGCGAGGCCGTGGAGGAGTGGATCGACCAGGGCGGCAATCTGCTCTGGCTGGTGGACGACGGCGACCGGGAGCGCCTGGATTTCCTCGCCGAGGCGCTGGACGTGGAGATCCTTCCCGGACGGGTGGTTGAGCCGCGCGCCGAGGAGCTGCTGGGGGTGGATAACCCGCGCCTGCTGGTGCTCGGGGATTATCCGCGCCACCCGGCGCTGGAGCGCCTGGACGGGGTGTCCCTGTTCATGGATGCCCGGGCGCTGGAGTTGACCGGGGTGGCCGATGACAGCTGGGAGGTCAGCCAGCTGCTGCGCAGCGAGGAGCGCCACTGGGTGGAAGTCCAGGACCCGGACAACCCGGCTTTCGACGCCGAGGCCGGCGAGCGCCGCGGCCCGGTGAGTGTCGGCCTGACCCTGAGCCGGAGCGTGAACGACAGCCACGAGCAGCGCGTGGCGGTGGTCGGCAATGCCGAGTTCCTCTCCAATGCCTATCTGGGCAACGGCGCCAACCTGCAGCTGGGGCTGCAGCTGGTGGACTGGCTCACCGATGGCGCGGCCGCGGGCGCCATGCCCGGACGCGCCGCTCCGGACCAGACCCTGAACCTGTCCCGGGCGCAGATGATCGTGATCGGTTTCGGCTTTCTTGTCGCCGTCCCGGTGGCCTGGCTGGGGGCTGCCGGCTGGACCTGGTGGCGCCGCAGGCGCGGTTGACGGAGAGTCCGGGCGTGCGCAGACGGCTGCTGATCAATCTCGCCATTGTCGCCATTGCGGCGGTGCTTGCCGTGGTGGCCTGGTTCGAGGTGCAGCGCGATGATCACCAGCGCCTGACCGGCCTGGCGCCGGCGGACGTCGAGGTGGTGCGCCTGCAGCAGGAGGACGGTGACGGCGTACGCATGGAACGCCGCGATGGCGCCTGGTGGATCACCGAGCCGGTGGAGACCCGCGCCAGCGACTTCCACGTGGAGCAGCTGCTGGAACTCACCCGGGCACCGACGGAGGTCAGCTACGACATGGACGAGATCGACCCGGAGCGGGTGGGTCTGGTGCCGCCGAACATCATGGTCGCCTTCAACGGCACCGGCATCGGCCTGGG
>SLMR01000391.1 GCA_007133445.1 Aquisalimonas sp.
CACAGCGTCCGCAACAGGCACACAGGCCGAGCTGATGGCGCAGATCCCGCATGGTTCTGGCACCACCCTGAACAACGGCGCGCCGGATGTCGTGATCGGTAACGGCGTGGCAGAGGCAGACGTACATGGCAACCCTCCCAGTGGACGGTTGCAGTCTGAATGCAAATGCGACTGATTGTCAATTAGAATTGGGGCAGGCGGTGGATACCTACTTCCCGGCACGCACCAGACCGCCCAGCCCGGCCTCCTCCAGCGCCCGGTTCAGGCGCCGGCGCACGTCCGCGGGATTCTCCAGGGTCAGAACCTCTTCCAGCAGGGCACTGGCCTGCTGCCGCGTGAAACTGCGGATCACCCACTTCACCCGCAGCAGGCTGGAGACGCTCATGCTCAAGCCCTGGACACCCAGCCCCAACAAGAGGATGGCCGAGGCGGGATCACCGGCCATTGCCCCGCAGACGCTGACCGGGCAATCGTTGCGCTCACCGGCCTCCACCACCTGGCGAACGGCATGGAGCACTGCCGGGTGCAGTTCGTCATACAACCCCGCCACCCGCGAGTTGTTGCGGTCCACGGCCAGCAGGTACTGGGTCAGGTCGTTGCTGCCGATGGACAGGAAGTCCACTCGCCGGGCAAGGCTGTCCGCCTGGTAAACCGCCGACGGCACCTCCACCATCACGCCCACCTGGGGCATGCTGGCGATCTTGATACCCTCTTCTTCGAGTTCGTCCCGCGCCCGGTCGAGCATCGCGCGCGCCTCGTCCACCTCCTGGACGCGACTGATCATCGGCAGCAGCACGCGCAGGTTGCCGCAGTCGGCGTTGGCACGCAGCATGGCGCGCAACTGGGTCAGGAAGATTTCCGGGTGGTCCAGGGTCAGCCGGATACCGCGCCATCCCAGGAAGGGATTCTCCTCGCGCACCGGGAAGTAGGGCAGCGGCTTGTCACCACCCACGTCCAGGGTGCGCAGCACCACGGGGCGCGGCACGAAGGGTTCCAGCACCTGGCGGTAGACCACCGTCTGCTCGTCCTCGCCAGGAAATCGCTCCCGCACCATGAACGGGAACTCGGTACGGTGCAGCCCAATGCCGTCGCAACCGCTGGCCAGCGACGAAGTGATGTCGGCCATCAACCCGGTGTTGGCGTACAGCCCCATGCGGAACCCGCAGGGCGTCTGCGCCGGCTCGTTCTTGAGCACCTGCAGCTCCTCCGACAGCTCCGCATCCTCCTTGAGCAGCCGCTTGTATTCCTTGCGCACGCGCTTGTCCGGCTCGATATGGACCCGGCCGCTGTAGCCGTCGGCAATCAGGGGCTTGTTCTCCAGCCGCCCCACGGGGAGTTCCGCCACACCCATCACCGCCGGAATGTTCAGTGCCCGGGCGAGAATCGCCACGTGGGAATTCCCCGATCCACGCGCCGTGACCACACCCTTGAGCCGCTCGGTGGGGATCTCGGCGAGCTGGGAGGCACTGATCTCCTCGCCGACCAGAATGGTTCCCTCGGGCACCTCCCGGCTGTCGCCGCTGTCCATCTGCAACCGCATGAGAATCCGCCGACCCACGTCGCGAATGTCACTGGCGCGCTCGCGCAGGTAGGGATCCTCCATTTCATCGAACACACTCACGTACCGGGCAATGCTGTCCCGCAGGGCACCACACGCCCAGTTGCCCTCGCGAATCCCCTCCTCCGTCCCCTGAATCAGGCTCTCGCTGTCGAGCATCTTCAGGTAGACGTCGAACATCATGTGCTCGTCCGAGGGAATGGCATCGGCGAGCTGATCAGCGAGGTCCTGGACCTCGTCCCGCACCGATTTCAGCGCGCTGCGGAATGCAGCGATTTCGCCCTCGACGTTCTCGACCGCCCGATCCGGCACGGCGAACAGGTCGGCAGGGGAGTACGCCACCATGGCGCGCCCGAACGCCACTCCCGGAGCACCGGGCACGCCTTCCAGGGCACGGCGGGTCAGCGGCAGGGGTGTCGGCAGGCCGCCGCTACCCTCGTTGCCCTGCGCCTCGCTATGGGCGATGGCCCCGGAGAGCTGCGCCGCCATGGTGACAATGAAGGCCACCTCCTCCTCGCCGAAGCGGCGGCGGGCCGTCTGCTGGACCACCAGCACACCAAGCAGCCGACGGAAGTGGATGATGGGCGCGCCCAGGAAGGAGTGGAACTTCTCTTCACCGGTTTCCGGGAAGTAGCGGAACCGGGGGTGGGCCTCGGCATCCTCCAGGTTCAGGGGCTCCTTGCGCTCACCCACCAGCCCCACGAGACCCTCGTCGAAGCGCAACCGCACCTGGCCCACGGAGTCCGGATTGAGACCGCGGGTCGCCATGAGCACGTACTCCTGGGTGTCCTGGTCCACCAGATACACGGAGCACACGTCCACATGGGTGGTCTCAGCGATGCGCTTGACGATGATATTCAGCGCATGCTGCAGCCCGCGCGCAGCATTGACCTCCTGAATGATGCTGTGAAGGGTCTGGAGCATGCCATTCGTCCTGTCGCGGCCAGGCAGTCGCCGGCCCCGGTGCGTTCAAGAGTACAGGAAGCCCCCGGAATGTCCCATGCCGGGTGCGCAGGTTTCAGACGCCCGGAGAGCCCCGCCGCCTACGACCGTTCACGACGGTATGAACGGGTTCGTCGGGCACCCCGCCCGGAAAGAGCAGGGGCGCAAGCTCGCTCAGGGCCTTGCGGTAGACGTGACGCTTGAAGAACACCACTTCACGGGCGGGCCGCCAGAAATCCACCCAGCGCCAGTCATCGAACTCCGGGCTGCCGCTGGCATCCAGCCGCACGGCCGACTCGCTGCCCGTCAGCCGCAGCAGAAACCACTGCTGCTTCTGGCCGATGCACACGGGCCGCTGGTGACGACGCACCAGGTGGCGCGGCAGATGGTAACGCAGCCACCCCGCCGTGGCCCCGATCAACTCCACATGGACAGGCTCCAGGCCCACTTCTTCGTGGAGTTCCCGGTACAATGCCTGCTCGGGGCTCTCGTTGCGCTTGATACCGCCCTGGGGAAACTGCCAGGCGTTCTGGCCGACCCGACGCCCCCAGAACACGCGACCTTCCTCGTTGCTGAGGATAATGCCGACGTTCGCTCTGAAGCCGTCTGAATCAATCACTTATCCCACATTCTCATGGCTGGTTCGATGGTTTTCATTGTTCCATAAACCGGTTGCAGCCGGCAAACTGCGGCCTCGCCCACTCAAATGCAGGTTTCCATGGCTCTGGCAATCTTCGATCTCGACAACACACTGCTTCGCGGTGACAGCGACTACCTCTGGGGACGCTTCCTCGTGGCTCGCGAACTGGTGGACGGTCCCCGGTTCGATGCCGAAAACGACCGCTTCTATCAGGAGTATCTGAACGGCACACTGGACCCCCGCGCCTACCTCCGCTTCGCCCTGGAACCGCTGACCCGGCATGATCCCGACGACCTCCACCGCTGGCGTCAGGACTTCGTGGACCATTGGATCCGGCCACTGGTGCTGCCGCGGGGCCAGGAGCTGGTTCGCCGACACGCGGCAAGAGGCGACACGACGCTGATCATCACCGCCACCAACCGCTTCATCACCGCGCCCATTGCCGAGCTGTTTGCCGTCGACGACCTGCTGGCCACCACGCCGGAATGGCGCAACGGCGGTTATACCGGGGACATCATCGAGCCGGTCACCTACGGGCCCGGCAAGGTCGAGGCGCTGGAGCAATGGCTCGGAGAGCGGGGCGAAACCCTCACAGGCAGCCACTTCTATAGCGACTCCCACAACGACCTGCCGCTGCTGGAGCGGGTGGATCACCCGGTGGCGGTCGACGCTGACGAAGCGCTGCTGCGCCACGCCAGGGAGCGGGGCTGGCACACCATGAGCTTGCGATGAACCTGATTCACGGGGTCCTCGGCATTCTCGTCTGCCAGTTGCTGGGCGAGACCATCGCCCAACTGGCGGGGTTGCCGGTGCCCGGCCCCGTGTTGGGTATGCTGCTGCTGTTCGCCTTCCTGCTCTGGTACGGCGACCCGCCAGCTGCGCTGCGACGGGTCAGCGAAACGTTGCTGAACTACCTGGCACTGCTATTCGTCCCCGCCGGCGTCGGCATCATGGTTCACTTCCAGCTGATCGCCCGGGACTGGGTGGCCATCAGCGTGGCGCTGGTGGTCAGCACCGCCGTTACGCTGGCAGCCACCATGCTGGCGCTCCGCGGCATGCTGGCCCTGCGGAGGCGCTGGCGTGGCTGAGGAAATCACCGACGTCTGGGTCTACCTGGCCACGTCGCCACTGCTGTGGTTGACCGTCACGCTGGCGGTCTTCGTGTTCAGCACCTGGCTCAATCACCGCCTGGGCGGCAGCCCGGCACTGCACCCGGTCCTCCTGGCCACGGTGTTTCTGATCGGCATTCTCCTGATCACCGGAACCGACTACGACACCTA
>SLMR01000317.1 GCA_007133445.1 Aquisalimonas sp.
GATCAGGTGCGGGACTACCTGGAGAACGGCAACATCAAGAACTCGGTGAATTTCCCGGAGGTGAACATGCCCCGGGCCGAGGACTGCGAGCGCATGACGGTGGTCAACGCCAACGTGCCCAACATGCTGGGGCAGATTTCCACCACCCTGGCGGATGCGGGCCTGAACATCGATGATATGTACAACAAGTCCCGCGGCGAGATCGCCTATACCGTTGTGGACGTCCACGGCACCATCCCCCGCGAGGTGGCGGACGTGGTGCGCGGTATCAAGGGTGTTCTCAAGGTGCGGGTTCTGGACTGACGCCGTGGAGATGGCGGCATGAGCGACCGGCAGGAACTCAGCGGGGTGCGCGCGCGCATCGACGAAGTGGACCAGGAAGTGCTGGCGCTGGTGAGCGAGCGCGGGCGCCTGGCGCAGGAAGTCGCGCGGATCAAGCGTGAGAACGGCGAGCAGGGCGACTTCTACCGGCCGGAGCGCGAGCAGGAGGTGCTGCGGCGCATTCAGTCCCTGAACCAGGGGCCGCTCTCCGACGAAGTCGTCGCCCGGCTGTTCCGGGAAATCATGTCCGCCTGTCTGGCCCTGCAGCAGCCGCTGAAGGTGGGGTTCCTCGGGCCCGAGGGCACCTTCACCCAGGCGGCTGCGTTCAAGCAGTTCGGCCATGACGTCCAGCTGCAGCCGCTGGCCACCATCGACGCCATCTTCCGCGAGGTGGAGGCCGGCGACATGAACTACGGGGTGGTCCCGGTGGAGAACTCCACCGAGGGCGTGGTCAATCATACCCTGGACTGCTTCCTCACCTCGCCGCTGCAGGTGGTGGGTGAAGTGGAGCTGCGCATTCAGCAGAACCTGGCCAGTCGCGAGCACGAGCTCTCCGCAGTGCAACGGGTGTACTCCCACCAGCAGGGCCTGGCGCAGTGCAGGGCCTGGCTGGACCAGCACCTGCCCGGCGCCGAACGGGTAACCGTTGACAGCACCGCCGAGGCGGCGCGGATTGCCTCCACCGAACCGGGCAGTGCGGCCGTGGCCAGCGATGCGGCCATTACGCTCTACCACCTGGATACCCTGGCCGAGGGCATTGAGGACATCCACGGCAACACCACCCGGTTCCTGGTGATCGGCCGGCAGTCGCCGCCACCCACCGGGGACGACAAGACCTCGCTGGTGGTCTCGCGCGCCGATCGCCCCGGTGGGCTGGTGAACCTGCTGGAGCCGTTGGCACGGCACGATATCAACATGACGCGCCTGGATGCCCGGCCGTCCCGGCAGGGGGTCTGGGAGTACGCGTTCTTCATCGACTTCCTGGGCCACGCCGAGGATGCCCACGTGCGCAAGGCGCTGGCAGAGATGAGCGAACAGGCGTCGTTGTTCCGCGTGCTCGGGTCCTATCCCCGGGCGGCCCGTTAGACCCCGTCTCCAGGAGTACCGCATGACCGAGCTGCGATCCGCTTTCGAGCAACTGGCCGTGGAGGGCGTCCGCAGCCTGCAGCCCTATGAGCCGGGCAAGCCCATGGAGGAACTGCAGCGGGAGTACGGGCTCACCGACATCATCAAGCTGGCCTCCAACGAGAACCCGCGCGGGCCCGGTGAGCCCGCGCTGGCGGCCGCGCGGGAAGCGGCCGCCACCATGCACCGGTACCCGGACGGCAACGGCTTCCGCCTCAAGCGCGCCATCGCCGCGTTTCACGGCGTGGCCCCGGAGACCATCACGCTTGGCAATGGCTCCAACGACGTCCTCGCCCTGGTGGCCCAGGCGTTCCTGGGCCCCGGGCGCGAGGCCGTGTTCTCGGAGCACGCCTTCGCCGTGTACCCCATCGTCACCCTCGCTGCCGGAGCCCGAGCGCGGGTCTCGCCGGCGCTGGGGCAGGACAGTGCCATGCCCTGCGGGCACGACCTGGACGGCATGCGGGCGCTCGTCACCGACGACACCCGGGTGGTGTTCGTGGCCAACCCGAACAATCCCACCGGGACGTGGGTGGAGCGCGATGCCCTCAAGACCTTCCTGCAGTCCCTGCCGGAGCACGTGATCGCCGTCGTGGACGAGGCCTACTGCGAGTACGGCGCGGATACCCGCATGTCCAATACCACCGAGTGGCTGAGCGCGTTCCCCAATCTGGTGGTGACCCGGACGTTCTCGAAGATTCACGGCCTCTCCGGCCTGCGCGCCGGCTACAGCCTGTCCCATCCGCAGGTCGCCGAGCTGTTCAATCGCGTGCGCCAGCCCTTCAACATGAACAGCTGCGCCCAGGCGGCCGCCGAGGCGGCGCTGGCTGACACGGAGTACGTCCGCGAGTCGGTGACCCTGAACAACACCCAGCGGGATTGGCTGCGCACCGAACTGGAAGGGCTGGGGCTGCAGGTCCTGCCGTCCGCCGCCAATTTCCTGTGCGTGCGCGTGGGCGATGCCGAGGCCGTGAACGAGGGGCTGCTGCGGGCCGGCATCATTGTGCGCCCGGTGGCCGGTTACGGCCTGCCGGAGTGGATCCGTGTGACCATCGGGCTGCCGGAGGAGAACCGGCGGTTCCTCGAGGCGCTGCGCGGCCTGCTGGAGCGGGGGTGATGAACGACGGCGTGCAATCCGTGGCCCTGATTGGCGTCGGGCTGATCGGCGGCTCCTGGATGCTGGGCCTGCGCCGGGCCGGCCTGCTGGCGGGCACGGTCACCGGCTGCGGACGGTCCCTGGATAACCTGGAGACCGCCCGTGCCCGCGGCATCGTCGATGCCGTGACCACCGATGCGCGGGAGGCAGTGCGCGGCGCCGATCTGGTGGTGCTGGCCGTGCCTCTGGGCGCGATCCGGCCGGTGCTGGAAACCATCCGCGACGCGCTGGCGGACGACACGGTGATTACCGATGTCGGCAGCGCCAAGGGCTGCGTGCTGAGTGATGCCCGGGACGTGCTTGGCGACGGCGCCCGGCGGTTCGTGCCGGGGCACCCCATTGCCGGCAACGAGCGCAGCGGCGCCGCGGCTGCGTTCCCGGAGCTGTTCCAGAGCCGGCGCGTGATTCTCACCCCGGACGCGGCCACCGATGCGGACGCCCTGGCCAGCGTGACCGGGCTCTGGGAAGCGGTGGGGGCCAGCGTGGCGCACATGAGCGCCGCTCACCACGACGAGGTGCTGGCGGCCACCTCCCACCTGCCGCACATGCTGGCGTACTCGCTGGTGGATACCCTGTCGCGCTGGTCGGACCGGGACGAGATCTTCGCCTATGCCGCCGGCGGTTTCCGCGATTTTACCCGCATTGCCTCCAGCGACCCGGAGATGTGGCGCGACATCTGTCTGGCCAACCGTGAGGCGCTGCTGGTGGCCCTGGAGCGTTACATGGCCGATCTCCAGGAGTTGCGCGAGGCCGTGGATGCCGGCGACGGCCAGCGCCTGGAAACGGTGTTTGGTCACGCCAAGCGAACCCGCGACCGCTTCGTCGCCATGCTTGAATCCTGAGGAATGCTGTCTTGAGCGAGACCCCGTCCCCCGTCGATTTCCTTGTCCACCCCGGAGGTGCACTCCACGGGCGTTTCCGCGTGCCCGGCGACAAGTCCATGTCCCATCGGGCCGTGATGCTGGGCGCGCTGGCCGAGGGGGACACCGAGGTGAGCGGGTTCCTCGAAGGCGCGGACGCACTCGCCACCCTGGAGACGTTCCGGCGCCTTGGCGTTGCCATCGAGGGGCCACGGCACGGGGAATTGCGCATCCGTGGTGTCGGCCTGCACGGGCTCGCCGCGGCGGACGGTCCGCTGGACGTGGGCAATTCCGGCACCTCCATGCGCCTGCTGGCCGGCCTGCTGGCCGGGCAGTCGTTCGACTCGGTGCTGACCGGTGACGATTCCCTGCGCCAGCGTCCCATGGGCAGGGTCACCGAACCCCTGGCACGCATGGGCGCGCGCATCGACACCGCGGCGGAGGGCACGGCACCACTGCATATCCACGGCGGTACCCCGCTGCAGGGCATCCGCTACGAGATGCCCGTGGCCAGCGCCCAGGTGAAGTCGGCGCTGTTGCTGGCCGGGCTGTATGCCGAGGGCGAGACCTGGGTGCACGAGCCCGCGCCGACCCGGGACCACACCGAACGCATGCTCCAGGGGTTCGGCTATCCGGTGCAGCGGCAAGGCGGCTGGTCGGGCCTGCAGGGCGGTGGCCGGCTCCAGGGGGGGGCTATCGATGTCCCCGCGGACATCTCCTCGGCGGCCTTCTTCCTGGTCGGGGCGAGCATTGCCACGGGCAGTGATCTGGTGCTGGAGCACGTGGGGATCAATCCCACCCGCACCGGGGTGCTGGACGTGCTCGGGCACATGGGTGCCGACATCGAGATCCGCAGTCGTCGGGAAGTGGGGGGGGAGGAAGTGGGCGATCTGCGCGTTCAGGCGCGCCCCCTGCACGGCCTGCGTATCCCGGAGCGGTTGGTACCGCTGGCCA
>SLMR01000268.1 GCA_007133445.1 Aquisalimonas sp.
GCCCCGGCGGCCACGCGCATGGCCGTCTCGCGCGCCGACGAGCGGCCGCCGCCGCGATAGTCGCGCACACCGTACTTCTGCATGTAGGTGTAATCGGCGTGGCCGGGTCGGAAGGTGGCAGCGATCTCGGAGTAGTCCCTGGACTTCTGATCGGCGTTCTCGATCAGCAGGCCGATGGGGGTCCCGGTGGTTCTGCCCTCGAACACGCCGGAGAGGATCCGCACCTGGTCCGGCTCCCTGCGTTGCGTGGTGTAGCGAGACCTGCCGGGGCGCCGGCGGTCCAGGTCGCGCTGAAGATCCTCCTCGCTCAGCGCCATGCCCGGCGGACAGCCGCCGACGATGGCGCCCAGGGCGGGCCCATGGCTCTCACCGAAAGTGGTGAGCTGAAACAGCTTGCCAAACGTATTACCGGACATAACGCTCTTCCTGATCGGTATCCACGGCGCAACAGCCCGCCGTCTTGCCTGCGGGCGCCGCGTAGAAACGCCTCTAAGCCCCCGGACGCGGCCGACGGAACGCGCCCGCATGGGCTGCCAGTTCCGCCGCGGTGATCACGAACACCCCGTGGCCCCCACGCCGGAACTCCATCCATTCGAACGGCACCTCCGGCCAGGCGGCTTCAACCGCGGCGGCGCTGTTGCCCACCTCCACCACCAGCAGACCGTTTTCGTCCAACCAGCGCGGCGCCTCGGCCAGCACCCGGTGGACCACGTCCAAGCCATCGTCACCGGCTGCCAGACCCAGCCGCGGTTCGTGGCGGTATTCCTCCGGCAGGGATGCCATATCCCCGGCGTCCACGTAGGGCGGATTAGCCACGATAAGATCATACCGGGTGCCGTGCTCCAGGCCATCGAACACGTCCGACTGCACGGGATGCACCCAGTCCTGCAGATGGTGGCGCTTGATGTTGATGCGCGCCACCGCCAGCGCATCGTCGGAGATGTCCGCGGCATCCACCACCGCGTGTTCCAGCACCAGGGCGCAGGCGATGGCGATACAGCCACTGCCGGTCCCGAGATCCAGGACCCGCTCCACGCTGTCGCCGTCCAGCCAGGGCGCAAACCCCTGCTCGATGAGTTCCGCCACCGGGGACCGCGGCACTAGCACGCGCTGGTCAACGTAGAACGGCAGGCCCGCGAACCAGGCCTCGTGGGTCAGGTAGGGCAGCGGCAGCCGCTCACCGATCCGGCGCTCCATGCGCGCGACGATGGCCTCGCCTTCCGTGCGGGTCACACGGGCCTCCCAGAACGCATCGGGCAAGCCGGGGTCCAGATGCAGGGTATGCAGGACCAGCGCCGCCGCCTCGTCCAGCGCATTGTCTGTGCCATGCCCGAACACAAGGCCCGCCTCACGGAAGCGGCTGGCGCCCCAGCGGACGTAGTCACTGAGGCTGACCAGGTGATCCAGGGGCCGATGGCTGTCGAACATGCACTGCTCCGGGTGATGCCAGTCAGCGCGTCATGATACGCATCTTTACGGGGGTTTTGGCAGCCAACGGTTCGGGAACCAGGCGCGCGGAGCACGGTCATGATTGTTGAGCGTATTCCTTTGCCCCCCGGGCTGTGACAGAATCCCGCACCATGAAAGCGACTCTCCAGACCACTGTCCTCACCATCACCGGCATCGCCGTTGCCGTGGTTGCGCTCGTGGGCGGCATGTGGGCCGCCAACAACCTGATGGCACCACAACAGCTCAGCGACGCGGACCTGGACGCTACCTACATGGAAGGCGGCCGCGAGATCACGGAATTCGAACTGGTGGATCACCGCGGTGAGCCGTTTACCCACGAGGACCTCAAGGGTCAGTGGACACTGATGTTTTTCGGGTTCACCCACTGCCCCGACATCTGTCCCATGACGCTCGCCGAGCTCAGCCGCGTCCACGACATGCTCGAGGACGAGGGCAAGGGACACGACGTGCAGACCGTTTTCGTGACCGTGGACCCGGCGCGGGATACACCCGAGCGGCTCGAGTCCTATGTCACCAACTTCCGCGAGGATTTCCGCGGCATTACCGGTGCGCTGGACGAGATCGACGTGCTGGCGCGGGACATGGGTATCGCCCACATCCGCCACGACGACGATGGTGATACGGATTATATGGTGGACCACGGCGCCTCTGTGCTGCTGGTGAACCCGGACGGGCGTTTCCAGGCCATGTTCGGATCACCCCACCGCGCCCGGGAGATCGGCCGCGACCTGGCCACCATCCTCGACGTCCATGGCCCCTCCTGAGGCGGGAGAGACCGACGCCGGAGGTGCGGATGACCGCTTCCTCACGACGGCCCCCGGGATCGCAGACTGGTTCAAGACGCTGCCGCTGTACCCGTTGCCGCAGCACGCCATTTCCCGACTGACCCATCGGCTCACCCGCAGCCGGCGCGAGTGGCTGCGACGGCCGCTGACGTACTGGTTCATCCGCCGGTTCGGCGTGGACATGCGCGAAGCGCTGGAGCCGGACCCGGACGCCTACCCCGATTTCAACAGCTTCTTCACCCGCGCCCTGAAACCCGGGGCGCGCCCCATGCCGGATGCCCCGGATGCGGTCTGCTGCCCGGCCGACGGGGCCGTCAGCGCCCTCGGCACGGTGGATGACGGGCGGATCGTTCAGGCCAAGGGCCACAGCTACTCCCTGGTGGATCTGCTCGGGGGTGCGCCGGACCGGGCGGCACCCTTCCGCGGGGGCAGTTTTGCCACCATCTATCTGTCGCCACGGGACTACCACCGGGTTCACATGCCGGTGACCGGCTCGCTGCGCGAGATGATCCACGTCCCCGGGCGCCTGTTCAGCGTCGGCCGCCACACGGTGCGCACGGTCCCCGGGCTGTTCGCCCGCAACGAGCGCGTCATCTCAGTCTTCGACACCGCATGCGGACCAATTGCGATCGTTCTGGTGGGTGCGATCAATGTCGCCAGCATCGAAACAGTGTGGGCAGGTGAGGTCACGCCGCCGCGGGCGCGTGCCGTGCACGGCCGCAGCTATGACCCTAATGCCGTCCGCCTGGAACGCGGCGAGGAACTGGGGCGGTTCAACATGGGCTCCACGGTGATCCTGCTGTTCCCGCCGGACGCAATCCGCTGGGCGCCGGCTCTGGAGGCCGACACGCCGGTCCGGGTGAATCAGGCGCTGGGGTACTGCCAACCCCGCGCCTGAACTGCCAACGGCACTGTCCCGTCAGGCAGGACGATCAGCCGGCGGCGTCCACGCCGGCCCTGCAACCCGCGCCTTCGATCCCGGCCACCGCGCAGGCCTGGTCCTCCGGCGATGCATCGCCACTGACACCCACCGCCCCGATAATGCGGTCGGCGCCGTCCAGGACCAGCACGCCACCGGGCACGGGCACGAACTCGCCACCGGAGGCCGTGGCCACGCTGGCCAGGAATGCATCCCGCCCCTGGTTGCGCTCACCGACAACACCACTGCCGATGCCGATGCCCAGAGCGGCGCCGGCCTTGCCCCGCGCCACCTCCACGCGACGGATTCCGGAACCGTCCTCGCGATCCAGGGAAACGATATGGCCACCGGCATCCACCACCACCACGGTCAGTGGCTGCAAACCGCGTTTCCGGCCCTCGGCCAGGCTCGCGGCAATGATCTCTCGCGCGGTCTGCAGCGGCAGCGTCACGGTCAGTTTGAACACGTCTGCGGGCATGGGACGGATCTCCTCGAGTGGATAAAAGCATTATGGCAACAGATCGCTGCGGCAAACGCCAGCCGGTCGACAGGTGCGGGGGATTCCGAGAGACTGTGGAGCGCGAATCGGCCCGTGGCACCTGTTGCCCGGGCCCGGGACTCACTGTGACGGCAAGGAGCACGATCCATGAGCTTTCTGCAGAACGACGCCATTGGCAAGCTGCTGCTACGCCTGACCCTCGGCCTGCTGATGCTGCCCCATGGCATCGCCAAGCTTGTGGGCGGTGTCGGCCCCATCCAGGGGATGCTGGCCAGTGCCGGCTTGCCGGAGTGGCTGGCGTTCGGCGTCTACGTCGGCGAAGTCGTGGCGCCGCTGATGATCATTGCTGGCTGGTACTGCGGTATCGGCGCGCTGTTGATCGTCATCAACATGCTGTTCGCCATCTTCCTGGCCCATTCCCACGAGATATTCATGCTCACCGAGCACGGCGGCTGGGCCATCGAACTTCAGGCGTTCTTCCTGTTCACCGCGGTGGTGCTTATCTTCACCGGCCCCGGACGGATCGGCCTGAATCGCCACTGATGCGGCTCACCGGGTAGCCGGGGCGACGGCGGGCGGAAGTCATCAGGACTGATCCCCGCCCTCGTCGCCCCGCGCCGCCTGTTGATCGCGCATCTGCGCCTGGGCACGGGCGGCGTGGGTCCGAATCCAGATACTCAACGGAAAACGCGCCACCAGCAGCGCGATCGCGGCCCAGAACCCCCACGCGAA
>SLMR01000313.1 GCA_007133445.1 Aquisalimonas sp.
GCACCGGCTGCCCGCCGGCCAGCAGGTCCGTATCTTCCGGGACAGGCGACTCCCAACGCACATCTCCCGTTGCCGGGTCGAGCCCGAAGGTCCTGTCGCCGCAGACTCCGTGCACGATGAGGGCCGTGCCGTCCGTGGCAATGCTGGTCCGGTGGGTGCAGTCCGGGTTCGTGCTGAGCACCCGCTCCCACCGCACGTTCCCCGCGCCATCCAGCGAAAACACCCGGGTGCCTTCCTGCGCGATATAGACGTTCGGCCCGTGTGCCGCCATCGTGTCTATTAACTGGTACTCCACTGGCTCAAAAACGTCCGGGGTCTCTGGGTAGCTCCACAGCCGTCCGAGCGTATTCACGTCGTACCCCGCAATGCCGTCCTCTTCTATCAGCACGGCCTTATTCCCGGCCAACACCATGGTGGCAAAGTCCACCGGCGGATGAAGAGCCACGGAAGCCTTCGGCGCATCCGCGCCGGGAGTGATCCGGATCAGGCGGTCTGACTTCACCAGCCCGTGGAAGCTCCTGGGTTCGCCGGAAGGCGCGGCCTTACCGCTCAGGCTGTCATAGCGGACCAGAAGGTCGCCGTCGATCGGCAACAGCGTCGCGCCGATAGCCTCCCCAAGATCGTAATGCCACACCTGCTGGCCCGTGGCGGGGTTGAGGCCGATCAGCTCGGTGGTCCCTCCCAAGGGCAGCGTGAGTTCCTCCAGGGCAAAGACCAGCATCCCGCCCACCAGCACCGCCCCGCCCCCGTCGTCCGCCGCCCGGATGGAGCCGATATGCCGGAAGATCGACGGGTCCTCGAGTTCATATACCCAA
Source organism: Aquisalimonas sp. (assembly GCA_007133445.1). The sequence goes on from SLMR01000313.1 coordinate 816, forward strand.
AGGGGGGTCTCCGCCTCGAAGTTCTCCGGCGCGCCCATCCCCTCGGTCCGGCGGTGGGACTCGATCTTCCAACCGCTGGCGTGGTAGAGGCGCTGGCTGTCCACCAGCAGATACGTCATGAGGCCGGAAAACTCGCCGGGGAAGTACTGCCCCCGGGCGGAAAGCGGCGGGGACACACCCGGGCCGAAGCCCTCGGTATTCCGCCGGCCCGAATCGCCCTGCGGCGTGTACCATTGCGCGGAGATGGCCGAAGGCACCAACAGCGCAAGAACCAGCAGAACCGGACCGGCCAGCAGCCGCAGTATCTTCCAAGAACGAGAAACGGCGTGAGTCATGGTGGAGGGGGCTCCGGACGGAAATGGACACCAGGATGATAAACGGTTACCGGCCCTGTTCTCCCCCCTCCCGTCAATCCAAAATGGCAAGCGAAGGGCCCAGTCCAAGCCCACGTCTGGCAGCGCCCCCGATATCGGACGCTGCCGGGGCATCCAGCACATCGCCTGCGAACTCGATCTAGACAGCAGCTACGCCGGCCGCATCCTCCGCCTCGCCCTCCTCCCGCCGGCCACCCAGGAAGCCATCCTCCGCGGCCACGAACAACGCAGCCTGGCGGAGGTGCTGGGAGGTGGTTCCCCCCTTCAGGATGGAGAGGGCGAGGGCGGAGCGGCGCCCGGCCGTCCGGCGCTACGGGGGTCTCGGAAAGGTCTTTCCCAGCCGTGGAGAGACTCCTTGGCCAAAGATCGGTTGCGAACACTCCGCCGGGTGCTGAGGAAATACCTCCCGGCCTGTGCGGCCGGATGCAGGTGGACTGGCACCGCAAGAAGTTTGAGGAAAGGGCTTCTGGAACGCCGTCTCGCGAGAATTCCACGAGGAGACGGCAGGCCACGTGCCGGGATGAGTCCCACCAGGGAGTTGGCGGTGGTAACGCTTCGGATTTTCGCCATACTGATGCTGGTCTGGTGGGTTCTCGATGGGGCGCAGAGCCTGATCGTGGGCCTGGTCGCGGCCGTGTTGGGGTCGGCCTTGTACTTGGCACTGCGCAAACCTCTCGCGCATGGGGTCCGGCCGTTGGCTGTGCCGCGCTTCATGGTTTACTTCCTCCTCGAGTCGGTGCGCGGCGGGTTCGACGTCGCCTTTCGTGCGTTGCATCGCGGGCTGCCGATTCATCCGCATTTTTTCGACCATCGGATCGGCCTGCCTGCCGGCCCGGCCACGGTGCTGCTGATCAGCGTCATCAGTCTACTCCCCGGCACTTTGAGTGCGGACCTGTCGGACGATGGCCGGGTGGTTCGTATTCACGCTATTAACGAGGCTCCCGCGGAGGCTGTGCAGAAACTCGAGCACCGAATCGCCGAGTTGTTCGGCCTGGAGGGAGGTGCGCGATGATGACCTGGTTGTTGCCGGGGGTGATCGTCTTTCTGCTGTTTAATCTGATCGCGGGGTTTTGGCGCGTCTGGCAGGGCCCGACCGGCGCGGACCGCATGCTGTCGGCTCTCTTGTTCGGATCGACGTTGGTGGCGTTGCTGGTGTTGCTTGCCGAATGGCAGGCCGTGGCGGCCTTGCGGATCGCCGCACTGCTGGTGGTCATGCTGGCAGCGATCATTACGATTACGTATGTCGGTATAAGCGGGCGCTGGACCGCGGAGGGTACAGACGGGGAACCGGAGCAGGGGCAATGACTGTTCTGTTGGAAGCCCTGGCCGCGCTGTTGCTGCTGATGGGCGCCTTCTTCTACCTGGCGGGGACGGTCGGCCTGTTGCGTTTCCCGGACGTGTTCAGCCGCCTGCACGCCCTGACCAAGGCGGATAACCTCGGGCTGCTGTTCATCTGCGCCGCAGCGGCACTGCTGGCCGCTGAGGTGCGAGTGGCCCTGCTGCTGCTGTTGATCTGGTTGCTGGCGATATTTGCCGCGACCGTATCGGCTCATCTGATCGCACGGCTTGGACTGGCCGGGCGCGACGCGGAGACTTCCTCTGGCCGGGGGGATGATTCTTGAGTTGGCCGCTGGTTATTGATCTGTTGCTGGCTGTGGGCCTGCTGTTTTTGGCTTGGCAGGCCTTGATTGGTGGGACGCTGTTTCGGGGAAGCGTCATGTTCATCGTCTTCGGCATGGTGCTGTCCCTGGTGTGGGCACGGCTTGGCTCGCCGGACCTGGCGATGGCCGAGGCGGCGATCGGGGCTGGCGTTACGGGGGCACTGATCCTGATTACCTACTGGCGTTTGAAACGAGTGAATCTGGTGGAACCGCGCGATCCCTCGCCGGCACGTTCACGCATCGCGCTGGTTGTGGCCGTGCTGAGCGGCGTTTTGATGGCCGGGATTGGCCTGGCGACGCTGGTCACGCTGGAAGGAGAGGCGACTGCGGCGCGGCTCATGAACGAGGAGCTTCCGCGCACCGGCCTGGGCAACCCGATCACCGGGGTGTTGCTCGTCTTCCGCAATCTGGACACGCTGCTGGAGATTGCCGTGGTGTTGGCTGCCTATGTGGCCGCCCGTGCGGTGCTGGGAACGCAGCACGCCGCCCTGCCGCCGGCCTCCGGCACGCCACTGCTGCGCCCGCTGGTCACCACCGTGGCGCCTCTCACGGTGGTTGTTGCCATCTATTTGCTGAAGGCAGGCGGTCACCTTCCCGGCGGTGCTTTCCAGGCCAGTGCCACCCTTGCGGCGCTCGGTGTCATGCTGGTTCTGACCGGCCGGCTCGGACCGGCCTCCAAAGCCGGCGTATTGATGCGCGCCGGCCTGGTGGCTGGGACCCTGGTCTTCTGCCTGGTGGGTCTGGGCATGCTCCTGTTCGGTGAACCGGTGCTCGGCATTCCGGGCACCTGGGCAGTGTACCTGATCGAAACGGCCATGATGGTCTCTATTGCCCTGGCCCTCGTGCTACTGTTCGCGGGCTCGGAGGGAATGGAGAAGAAGCAACCATGAACCATCCGGAAATCTGGATGCTGACGGCGGCCGCGCTGTTCGGCATCGGGCTATACAGTCTGATCATCGCCCGTCACCTGCTGCGTCAGCTTATCGCCATCAAGATCATGGGCTCGGCGGTGTTCATCGTCCTGGTGGTGTCTGCGGGACTGGTCGATGGTTCGCTGGACGGGATTGCGCAAGCTCTCGTGCTAACCGGTATCGTGATCGCCGTGGCGGCCATCGCCTTCGCCCTGGCGCTGGTGGTTTGTCTGGCCGAACAGACGGGGTCGGTTTCCCTGGAGCGCGAGGATGAGCGGGATGGTGATGGTCGCTGAGGCCTTCGCCACCCTCGTTCTCGTGCCCCTGGCAGCGGCCTGCCTGGTGCTGGTGCTGCCGGGCCGTGTGCGCTGGGTGGCCATCGCGGCTGGCCTGCTGCCGATGGTGCCGGCGATGGTGCTGCTGACGGAAGAACTCCTGCATGCAGGCCCGGTGCGGCTGGCCGTCGGGGGATTCGACGCGCCGCTCGGAATCGTCTGGCACCTTGACGAGCTGAGCGCGGTGATGCTCTGGCTCAACGTTACACTCGCTTTGCTGGTGGGCCTGCACGCGGCCGTGCGCTATCGTGTCAGCGATCAATCCGGGCAGCGTTTCTGGCTGCTGTGGC
>SLMR01000086.1 GCA_007133445.1 Aquisalimonas sp.
GATCTGCCCGTCCCCCAGTCGCTGGAGTTCCAGCGCGGGCCCGGTGATGGCCGGGATCTCGACCACCACCTCCCCGGCGGTCACCAGGTAGAAGGTGGTCGCCCGTTCACCCTGGCGGAACAGGACCTCGCCGCGGGCATACTCCCTCTCCCGGGCGTGATTGATCAAATAGCGCATGTGCGCCACGTCCAGGCCGGCGAAGAACGTCTCCTGGGAGAGCGAATGGACATCCACGGTCTGCGTCATGCCGTCATCCTCCGCTTGGCAGTCTCTCCCAAGCATGGACCATTCCAGCGCCAACGCCACAACACCCGGCTATTCCGACCACAACAACGCTTCTGCGAGTCGGTCGTTGGCCAGCTTCTGCCCGATGATCCGCGTATGCCGACTCTCAACGGCAATCGCCTCGGCGCCCGGGGGCAGCGTCAACGGCTCCGGCCGGGCCTGCTGGTCCCTTGCCACCACCCAGTCGTGGCGACGTGTCGACAGCAGCAGGGAGATGGTGGCATTCAGGGCTCGCCGGGTAATCCGCCGCAGCCTGCCCTCCACCAGGCCGACGTCGAACTGGCCGGTGACCGGGATGATCGTGGTCTCCAGCGGATCGCTCTCAAGGATGCGGCGGTTGATGTCACTGCCCCGGTCCATGGCCCGCAGGCCCTCCAGCTTGTCCAGCGCATTGTCGGAATGCTGCGCCAGGGTACTGAGAATCTTCAGCGCGGGGCCGGCGGCCGTCATGTAACGCAGGGCCGTTAGCAGCCAGCGCAGGCTGCGCAGCGCGGCGAAGTAACCCACGTGGTTGGCGCCGGCAACGGTCACGCCGTGCTCGATGACCGCCGTCTCGCCGCTGATCGCCATCTGCTTGAGCACCAGCGCACCACGGGAGAACCCCACCGCCCGGACCGGTTTCGCCAGGCGGCGCTCATCCAGCAGCGCATCGAACCGGCGCACGTTCTCCTCGGGGGAGACGAAAATGGTGTCGTGATCAAAGGCGAGAATCTGCTCGAAGCTGCCATCCGCCAGGAGCCGCGACAGGAAACCGCCGTCGTCGCCGTCCTTGTCCAGCAGCGCCCCGAACGTCCCCTCGGTGGAGGAGAACGTGCCGTGGAGCAGCAACAGCGTGCGCGCATCCACATCCACACCGTCGGCGGCAACTTCATCGAAGCACGCCGCGTCGGGGTCGTAGCGCAGCAGGTTGTGGCGGGACAGCCCCAGACGCCGGGCGGCCCGGCGGATCACGTCATGGCTGGTGGAGTTCTGCCGCCGGAACACCAGCACCTTGATGACGAGCTTGTACTCGCGGTTGCGCACGGCCCGCAGGCGGCTGTCGGTGCCCTCGCCCTCCAGTTCCATTGCGGTCTCCGCATACAGCGGGATCCGGTAGTGCAGCCGGTCACGCTCGCCGCACTCGTTGCGCTCGTCGGTGGGCTCCGGCAGCAGGTATTCCACATCGGTGTCGCGGGGGTCTTTCAGGCGCCCGCTCCCCGTTCGCCCTTCCATGCGCTGGTAGAACACCAGCGCACCTTCGTCCGGACGCACGAACACGGTCAGGCGCGCATGGGGCAGGGTCTCGAGGGTGAAGGACTGCTCCGGCCGCGCGGGCCACACGCCCTCCAGGCTGATGTAGCGCTCCCGCACGGCGCCGTCGTCAGCCTGGTTCAGGTGCTCGGCACGGGCCTCGCGGACGTTGCGGATCTCCTGCAGGGTGGCCTCGCCGGAGAAGTCGGCCAGCGAGTAATCACTGCCGCTGCGCGAACAGCGCAGGGTGCCCTGCAGTGGCTGGTCACGGTCCTCGCCCCAGGGCCCGAGGGTACCCCAGATGTTCCGTGGCGGCGTGGCCGATCGTCGCTGGACAAAGGCCTCGTCCCGCTGTGTAACTTTGCCGGCGCGCCGCCGTCCCAGGGGCACGAACAGCGCCCCGTCCTTGCTGGACGAAAGATAACTCCCGCTGTCGCCGAGATCGATCTCCATGGCTTACCTCCGTTGTACGACGCGGCCCGCGTCGCATCACTTCCCTGTTCCAATGTAGACCAAGGCGCGTCGCCTCAGTCGTCGCACCACTGCTCGACCCGCTCGGCGGCAAACTCCTTGGCCGCCAGCCATTGCGGCTCGGCACTGGCTGCGGACTCCAGCTCCCGGAGCTGGGTCACGGCCCCGCGGAAATCCCTGCAGCGGATCTCCCGCACACGCGCCGACGGCGTCGCCTGCTCACTGCCCTCACTGCCCGTACCCAGGTTCCGCGTCCGCGCCTCGACACCGGCCTCCGGCGGCTCGGTACTGAAGTGCGTGGTGCCGGAGCTATCGGTCCACTCGTACACCGTGCCCGCCGTGGCACCAGCGCCGGCCAGAAGCAGCACCGGCAGGAGCATCCACGCGGCCATGGACGTCGCCACTGCGGAGCGACCAGCCAGAAGAAACCAGGCGACGCGCCCGCAACGCCAGCAGGAACGCACTGGCATCGCGGGCGGATCGCCCGGTTCATTGTCGAGACGCGTGTCGGTGCCCATGCCAAGCATGAAACCCCGAGTCCCGCGCCAACGCAAGCCGCACAGCGGCCCTGAGACCTGACAATCTTGCTGAGAAGGTTAGTAAGCCTTCAACTCCAGCTTGGCGATGGCATTGCGGTGGACTTCATCCGGGCCATCGGCGGTCCGCAGATGGCGCGCGTAGGCGTAGAGGTCCGCCAGCGGGAAGTCCTCGGTGTAGCCGGCGGCGCCGTGGGCCTGGATGGCCCAGTCGATGATCTGGCAGGTCATGTTGGGCACGGCGACCTTGATCATGGCGATCTGCTGCCGCGCCTCCTTGTTGCCCACCAGGTCCATCATCTGCGCGGCGTTGAGCACCAGCAGCCGGGCCTGGTCAATCATGATGCGGGCATCGGCGATACGCTCGCGCCAGACACCCTGCTCCGACAGCGGCCTGCCGAAGGCAACCCGGGAACTCAGGCGCTTGCACCACAGCTCCATGGCCACTTCCGCCAGACCGATGGCGCGCATGCAGTGGTGGATGCGCCCCGGCCCGAGCCGCCCCTGGGCGATCTCGAACCCGCGCCCCTCGCCGAGGATCAGGTTATCCGCCGGCACCCGCACGTTGTCGAACAGCACTTCCGGGTGGCCCTTGGGCGCGTGGTAGTAGCCGTACACCGGCATGTCCCGCACCACCGACACTCCCGGGGTGTCCTTGGGCACGATGATCATGGACTGCTGCTTGTGGCGGTCTGGGTTGTCCGGGTCGGACTTGCCCATGACGATGAAGAACGTCGTGCGCTCATTGCAGCCGCCGGTGATGAACCACTTGCGTCCATCGACCACGTACTCGTCACCGTCCCGGGTGATGGACGTCTCGATGTTGGTGGCGTCACTGGAGGCCACCGCCGGTTCGGTCATGGCGAACGACGAACGGATCTCGCCGTCCAGCAGCGGGTTCAGCCACTGGCGCTTGTGTTCATCGCTGCCGTAGCGGGCCAGCACTTCCATGTTGCCGGTATCCGGCGCGGCGCAGTTGAACACCTCGGAAGCCCAGGTGACGCGGCCCATGATCTCCGCCAGGGGGGCGTACTCGAGGTTGCTCAGGCCTGGGCTGTACTCGCCGTACTCCGGCGGCAGGAAGAGGTTCCACAGCCCCTGCTCGCGCGCTTTGGGCTTGAGCTCCTCGACAATGGGCACGGGGCCGTAACCACGACCGTTCTTGTGGTTCTCCTCCAACTGCTGCTCGTAGACGGGCACGTTGGGGTAGATGTGCTGATCCATGAACGCCAGCAGCTGCTCACGCAGTTCCTTGACCCTTGCCGAATAGCGGAAATCCATCGTCTTGCTCCGTTGGTTGTGCCGGTTCCAGTACTGGAGCCAGACTTTGCGATCAGGGCCGGAATCAGTCAAATGCATATTAATTATGGGTTAACATAAACAGCATGGATTTATCGCGCATCGATCTGAACCTGCTGGTGGTGCTGGAGGCCATCTATACCGAAGGCGGGCTGACCCGGGCCGGCGAGCGGCTGAACGTGACCCAGCCGGCGGTGAGCCACGCGCTTGGGCGGCTCCGGGATCTGCTCGGTGACCCGCTGTTCGTCCGCGAGGGCCACGGCATGGTGCCGACGCCGTTTACCCGGAATCTCATCGAACCACTGCGGCAGAACCTGCGCGCCATGGAGCTGACGCTGAACGAGGCCAGACGCTTCGACCCCGGCGTCTCCGAGCAGCGGTTCACCCTGGGCTGCCGCGATGCCCTGGAACTGCGGGTACTGCCGGGCCTGATGCAGGGCCTCCGGGCCAGTGCGCCGGAGCTGGAGATCGCCACGGTCACCTTCCGGCGCCGCGACATGGAGGCGGATCTATTCAGCGGCCAGCTGGACCTGGTGACGGAC
>SLMR01000351.1 GCA_007133445.1 Aquisalimonas sp.
AGCTGTTCGGACACCTCAAGGGCGCCTTCACCGGGGCCTCGCATTCCCGCGAGGGGCTGTTCATTCACGCCAACAACGGCACGCTGTTCCTTGACGAGATCTGCGAAATGCCCCTGTCGATGCAGGCGAAGCTTCTGCGGGTGCTGGAGGAACGCACCATTCGCCCGGTCGGTTCAGAGCGGGAGGTCCCGGTGGAGGTGCGCATCGTCACCGCCACCAACCGCAATATCGCCGATGAAGTGGCGGCCGGCCGTTTCCGGGAAGACCTCTACTACCGCCTGAATGTCCTCGGCCTGAGCCTGCCCCCGTTACGGGAGCGCCGGAGTGACATTCCACATCTGGCGCAGAGGTTCACGGAGGATTTGTCCCGGGAGCTGTCCCTGCCCCCCCTGCGCCTGACCGAGCAGGAGATGCAGCAGCTGCAGCAGTATCACTGGCCCGGGAACGTACGCGAGCTAAAGAACCTCATTGAACGTGCCATGCTCCTGAACAAGCCACCGGCGGAATGCCTGGACTCCGCGCGCATCGATGCTCCCATCTCCCTGGGCGAGAGCCATAGCGATCTCGGCTTCCCCGCGGACATGCCGCTGGCCGAGGTGGAAAAGCATCACATCCTCAAGGTCATGCGCACCACGGCGGGCAACAAGTCCGAGGCGGCACGCCGGCTCGGCGTGTCCCGCAAGACCCTGGAGCGCAAGTTCAAGACCTGGGACGAGGAGCCCGGAAGCGCCTCCCGGGAGGCGGATGACCGCTAACCCCGACCGGCCGCCGCGAGTCAGCGGCGCGGAACGTAGAGATCGCCGTCCTGGCGGGAGTAATACGACGCCAGGTCGCGCAGATCCTGCAACGACAGATCCTCGACCTGGTCCTGCATGATCGCGTTTTCCCGCGTGCCGTCCTGGTACTGCTTCAGCGAATGCAGCAGGTAATCGGCGTACTGGCCGGCGAGCTTCGGCCATTCCGGATTACCCAGGGATTCATCCACGGCATGACACGCCATGCACTGATCCTCGGCCAGCTCCTTTCCGGCGGAGGGGTCACCACGATCAATGGCCAGCGCGGCACCGGAAGTCAGCAGGGCAACGGCGCCAGCGGCGGTAACAAGACTGTATTTCATCATTGTTCTCTGCAATCCGTATCTGGGAAAGGCGAAAGCGCCTGCATCGCAGCGCCTAGCGCTCCTGTGAGAAGAACGCGGCGATATCACGCATGTCCTGCTCCGTCAGCGTCCTGGACTGCGCACGCATGGTCGGGTGATCCCGCTCACCGTCACGATAGGCCTTGAGGGAGTCCACCAGGTACTCCTTGTACTGGCCACCGATCTTCGGCACGCGGTAGGACGGGTACGCATTGCGCGCCCCCTCCACGGCGTGACAGCCCATGCAGCTTGAAGCCAGCGTCTGGCCGATAACCGGATCACCGCTTTCTTCGGCATGGGCCATCGGTACCACTGCCAGCGCGCCCAGCGCCGCTCCGAGAAACAGGGTATTGAGTTTCATCAATTACTCTCTTGTTCTGGGTCTGATTCGATCACGATCCCCGGCGCCTGGATACGCACCCGCCCCGATCGGCACCGAAGCGAATCGTTATGGTTCCATTATCGGCCGTGCCGGTAAAGCGAACTCGGGAGTCTGCGACAGTATACCCATCATGGCGCCGACGAATCCAATCAGGGCGGGCCATGGCCCCCCGCATGCCCGCCCCTCGGGGAAGCCTGCTCAACGCACCTGAAACCCCGCAGGCGGCTCTTCATCCACGTCCTCCTGCCAGTCCACCGCGTCCACGGCGGCCCCCGGCGGCCCCTGATGCACCCATTCGCGGAACTCGGCAAGCGCGTCATCACCGCCGCAGGCGAGGATGCGCACCCGGCCATCCGGCAGGTTCCGGGCGTAGCCGCGCAGGCCAAGGCGGCGCGCCTCTTCCTGCGCCGTCCCCCGGAAGAACACGCCCTGGACGCGTCCGGAGACGTGACACAGCACACAGCGTTCGTTCATGGTCTCCCCCTTGACGGTGTCTCGACCGTGCCCCTACTCACCCGCCGCGCGGTCCGGTCTTTCGCCGAGCTTCCGCGCGCCGGCATCGGGCTCGCGCTCGAAGAGTTCACGGACCGGCCGGTCGAGAATCTCCTCGATGCGTCCCATGGCATCCCGCAGTGTACGCGACATGGCCCGGTTCCAGGCGTCCCGCTCGCGCAGGCGGCTGGGCACGTCGGCCAGCACGAACGGGTAGCCGCGGTAGAGATCCAGCAGGGTATAGGTGGACGGGTCCCTGGCAAGCACCCACCCCCCCTCCTCCGTGCGCCGGATCACCCGGGTGTGCTCGAGGGCCGCGAGCGCCTCACTGATGGCCGCCTCGGTGGCATCGGGCTCCAGCGTCAGCAGCTCTGCACGGGTCAGACCGCGGCCATCCTGCTGCGCGCGCCAGAAATCGCCGATCAGCCGCACCGCCAGCACCAGTGCCAGACGCGGATCCGACAGCGACCCGGCGCGCCCCTGCCGGTATCCCGCAATGGACTGCGTGAACTCGGCCCCGAGCAGCACCACGACCCAGCAGACGTAGATCCAGATCAGGAAGATGGGCAGTGCGGCGAGAGCACCGTAGACCGCCTCGTACGTCGGCACTGTGGTCACGAACAGGGCGAACCCGTACTTGGCCACCTCGAACAGCGCCGCCGCGAACACCGCCCCGGCGAGGGCATGCAGCACCGGGACCCGGCGGTTCGGCACCGCCGCATACAGGAACGTGAACGCCAGCACGACCCCGACGAATGGGGTAATGGTCAACAGCCGCTGCTGCACGGTGCTGACGTCGGTCACGTCGGTGAACTCCGCCAGCGCCACCAGGTAGGAGGACAGCACCAGCGAACTCGCCACCAGGAACGGGCCCACGGTAATCACCGTCCAGTAGACCATGAAGCTCTGCACCGCGGAACGGCGTTTCTCCACCCGCCAAATGCGGTTCATGGCCTTGTCGATGGCACTCATCATCAGGATGGCGGCGGCGATGACGCCGATGAGGCCTGCCGCCGTCAGGCCGGCGGCACGGCTGGCGAACTGCTGGATGTAGTCCTGCACCACCTCGCCGGTCGCGGGCACGAGGTTGTCGAACAGCCAGTCCTGGATGCGGCCACTGAAGGCCTCGAACACGGGAAAGGCGGTCATCACCGAGAACACCACGGCGAACAGCGGCACGATGGACAGCAGCGTGGTGTACGCCAGCGTACCCGCACTGTTCAGGCAGCCGTCCTCGATAAAGCGCCGCACCACGTGGTGAACGAACCCGACGGCCTCCATCGCGCCGTCACGCACGGCGGGGATGATCCGGTCGGGCTCCGGCAGGCGCGCCCGCATGCTCTCCAACAACGCCAGTTCCTCCGCGTGGCACCCCGGGGTTCACCCTTCCAGTCTGTCACTCCGCAGCCGCTGCTGCCATGGCCTGGCGCAATCCGACGCGCGCACCCGCCGCCGGGGCGGCAACCTGACACGGGAGCGGGCGGGGAAGGTACAATCCATGCGCACCCTGGCACGAACCCGCGCAACCACGGATGCCTTCATGACCACGATTCGCGTGCTGATCCTGTACTACAGCCGCCACGGCGCCACCGGCCACATGGCCGACCAGATTGCCCGGGGCGTCGAGAGCGTGGCCCGGGCCGAGGCGATCCTGCGCACCGTCCCGGCGGTCTCCCCCGTCTGCGAGGCCACGGCCCCGGCGGTCCCGGCGAGCGGTCCACCCTACGCGACGCTGGCGGACCTGGAACAGTGCGACGCCCTGGCCCTGGGCAGCCCGACCCGCTTCGGCAACATGGCCGCACCCCTCAAGCAGTTCCTGGACGGCACCTCCGGGCAATGGCTCAGCGGGGCGCTGGCAGGCAAGCCGGCGGGGGTGTTTACCTCGACCGGCTCCATGCACGGTGGCCAGGAGACGACGCTGCTGACCATGATGATGCCACTGCTCCACCATGGCGCACTCATTACCGGGGTCCCTTACACCGAGCCGGAACTGCACCACACCCGCAGTGGCGGCACGCCCTACGGCCCCAGCCACGTGGCCGGCAGCGACGGCGATGCGCCGCACACCCACGACGAAGAACGCCTCTGCCGCGTCCTTGGCCGCCGCCTGGCAGAGACGGCGCTGGCCCTGGCGCAAGGGACACCGGCATGACGTACGCGCAGCTCGCCCACCGGCTGACCATCACTACGCACCTGGGGCTGATCGCATTGCTGCTCAGCTGGCCCACCTGGCTGGCTCCGCCGGCGAATACCGGACTGGTGGCACCGCTGCTGTTGCTGGCGGTGACCCCGCTGGCGGCAGGGGTGCGCGGCATCCTGCACGGGCGCCGCTACACCTGTGCCTGG
>SLMR01000029.1 GCA_007133445.1 Aquisalimonas sp.
CCGAGAATGCCCTCCCGGCGCAGGAGCTCCCGCGCCGTGCGGAAGCTCTCCCGGTCACTGATGCTGATGCCGTGGGTCACGCGGGACAGGTCCGAGACCGGCGGCACGAAGTCCTCGCCGATGCCCTCGACCAGCCAGGACCCGGTGACTTCGCCGACACGGCCGGTGGTGACGTAATCGGCCAGGATGGAGCCCTCGGGGTCGGCGAGCACCAGTTCCGTTGATGGTGAGGCGTTGGCGAAGCAGCGGGACAGCCCCGTCATGGTCCCGCCGGAGCCCACCCCGCACACCACGGCACCCACGGCACCATCCATCTGCTTCAGGATTTCCGGCCCGGTGCCGTGCTCGTGGGCGCGGGGGTTGGCCGGGTTGCCGAACTGATTGACGAATACTGCATTGTCGCGTTCCGCGGCAATGCGTTCGGCCATGTCCTGGTAGTACTCAGGGTGGCCCTTGCCCACGTCCGAGCGCGTCATGATCACTTCGGCGCCCATGGCCTTGAGATTGAAGATCTTGGCGCGGCTCATTTTGTCGGGGATGACGATGACTACGCGGTAGCCTTTCTGCTGCGCGACCAGAGCGAGCGCCAGGCCGGTGTTGCCGGCCGTTCCCTCCACTAGCGTGCCCCCGGGCCGTAGTGCGCCCGATGCCTCGGCCGCTTCCACCACCGACAGGCCGATGCGGTCCTTGATGGACCCGGTTGGGTTCGTATTCTCCAGTTTCAGGAAGAGGCGGCACGGGCCCGTATCCAGCCCCGTGACCTCCACGATGGGCGTATTTCCGATCAACTCGATAGCGTTACCGAAGGTCTGCATGGTGCCCCCTTTCGCTGACTAACCCTTCGCCCGGTAAAGCCAGATCGCCGACAGGCGTCAGCAACACTGGGTCTGACCACCTGAGCGCCGTGATAATCACCTACGGTCGGGCGATGCACTGGCGGTCCCGGGGCGGCCGACGGCGGGCAGGTCGCAGCGAATGGCGGTGCGGATGAGGTCGGTCAGGGAGCGACACCCTGTCTTGGCGAGGATACGGGCCCGGTGCACCTCCACGGTCTTCGGGCTCAAATGCAGTTCGCTCGCGATCTCCCGGTTGGACCAACCACGCACCATCGGCCCGACGACGTCCCACTCCCGGGGGGTGAGCCGATCGAAGCGCTCCCGAAGCCGGACACGGTGCCGCTGGGCGTGCCAGTTGCCATTGTCCGCTTGGAATGCCTGGTTGACCGCATCAATCAGGACCTGATCATTGAAGGGCTGCTCCAGGAAATCGGTGGCGCCGCCCTTCAGGGCTCGCACCGCACCGGAGACATCGCCTGCCTCGGATAGGCAGATGACTGGAACGTGAATGCCACGGCGAGCCAGAACGCCTATCAGGTCGGCAACACAGCCGGCCTGCTGTTGCGGGTTGACCAGGAGGCATCCCCGGCTTTCAGGCCGCAGATGCTGCAGGAGGTGGGGCAATGACGAGAACGAAACCACTTCCACGTGCACTGATGCGAACAGCGTGCGAAGCGTGTCGTCAGTGCTAGCGTCCAGGTTCAGCGTAAAGACCTTGCTTGCCACCCCACGGGGCATGGCGCACCTCACCAGGCAGCGTCCGATGATGCCGAATCAGCGTCGTCCTGAACAAAAGTATAGGTGCTGCCCAAGGGCTTTGCATCGTATTGGGGGAAACCCGAACGCGATGCCAGAAATCCCTCATTTACCGCTTGATGCCTTGTGCCTAGAGTTGATACTGAAGCCGCCACGCGAGCGGCACCAGGATAGCGAGGAGAACCCCATGCCCGCAGCCCCCGCGTTTCAGCAGTGGCTTCGCTCGGCGCGTGACCTGGACTGGTCGTGGCCACAACGCAACCGGTCTGCCCTGAAGGCGTTCGCGCTGCTTCAGCAGGCCAGCGCCCAATGCTATCGGACGTCGGCGTCCGCTGCAGTCCGGAGTTCCGAGGAATACCGGTCCGCGGTCGGTAGGTCGCGCGGGGTTTGATGCGTCGAGCCATGTCGACGGAGCCGACAGCGTTCATTATCGATGATGACGGGGCAGTGCGGGAATCCATCGAGCTACTGCTTCAGGCCCGAGGCATCGCCACACGTGCATTTGCGGATGCCCAGGCCTTTCTCGATATTTACAGCCACGGGTTGCGCGGTTGCGTGCTGGCGGACGTGCGTATGCCCGGTGTCGGCGGGCTTGATCTCCAGGTCCGGCTGAACGAACTCGGCAGCACCCTTCCGGTGATCGTGATCACCGGCCACGGTGATGTCCCGATGGCCGTTCGGGCGATCAAGTCCGGAGCGCTGGATTTCCTGCAGAAACCTTTCGAGGCCGGCGTGCTGGAGGATCTGGTGCGTCGGGGGGTGGCCCTGGAGGCCGAGCGTCGTCTGGAGCAGCAGCGCATCGAAACCGAGCGGGCACGCCTGGCGCTATTGACGGAGCGTGAGTGCCAGGTGCTTGTGAGCATCGCCGAGGGCCACTACAACCGCGTGATCGCGGAAGAACTCGGTATCAGCGTCTCCACGGTGGAAGCCCACCGGCGCAAGGTGATGGAGAAGCTCCGGGCGGACACTGTCTATGATCTGGTGCGCATGGTCGATACGTACCTCTAGGGAGACGCTGAACAATTCGCGCGCGCCGGTACTGGCACGGTGAAGCGAAACGTTGGCCGGGGGCCCGGCTCGGGCAGGATGAACCGGCCGCCATGGGCCTGAATGATCATGTCGCTGATGGGCAGCCCGAAGCCCAGCCCCTCATCCCTGGTGGTGAACAGGGGGTCGAGCAATCGATCGCGCGTCGTTTCCGAGACCCCGGGGCCGCTGTCCTGCATCTGCACCTCTGCGAAGAGTTGCCGTCCCGCGCGGCTGGTGAGAGTGCGGATCACCACCCATCGGTCGTGTCGCGGCGATTGCTCCAGGGCCTCCATGGCATTGCGCAGCAGGTTGATCAGAACCTGCTGGATCTGCACGGTGTCCCCGAGCACTGTGAGCGTTCCCTCACACAGTTCCAGAGTGACAGTGATACCCCGGTCCCGAGCGTGCCACTCAGTGAACGTGGCGGATTCGCGCACCAGGGCATTGATGTCCACTTCGGTGCGCTCCACTGGGGCCTTGCGGGCCAGCCGCCGTATCCGCTGGACAATCTGGGCAGCGCGATGCCCCTGCGTGGAGATCCTGTTCAGCAATGCCACGCCCTCGGGCTCATCAATCTGAGCACGGAATACCTCCGCGAGGTTGATGATTGCCGCGAGCGGCTGATTGATTTCGTGGGCCAGCCCGGAGGCCAACCCTTCAAGCATTCCAAGGCGTGTCACCCGGGCCAGATCCCCCTGCAGCGCCCGCACCTCCTCCTCGGCCTCCTTGCGTTCAGTGATATCCACCGCCAGGCCGATGAGCCCCGAGGGCCGGCCTCTTGCGTCGCGACGGGGTTCGATGCGGATGTCGTACACACGCCCGCCAAGATCGCCGTCCAGGGATTCGACGCCGCCATCCAGCGCCCGTCTGTGGGCGGCGAGAAAGCGCTGCTCGGTGGGCCCGTGGCCCGGGAACTCTTCAATCGCCTCGTTGAGCCGCGTGCCGATCCGCGCATCCAGCCATGGCCGGAGTTCGTGGTGGTCGGCACCGCTGACATGCTCGAGTTGCATCGCCTGATCGGTGGTCCAGAGGATGCAGGGGAGCTGTGAGGTGATCAGGCGCAATTGCTCTTCCTGCTTGCGCAGGGCCTTTTCCGCGCGGCGCTGCACGGTGATGTCGATGGCGGTTCCAATGGTCGCCGAGCGCCCTCGGTAGCGCATGCCCACGCCCCAGGTCACCATCTGCCGCACGCGCCCGTCCCGGGTCCGGCACCGAACTTCGTAAGGTACACCGACGGCCCCGGGGACGCGGGCCAGCACCCGCCGCTCGACTTCCTCGCGGTATTCCGGCAGCACGAGATCGAGTGGGCCCTTCCGGTCAATCATTTCGTCGGCCGCGTAGCCGAACATGGCGGCGAATGCCGGATTGACGTAGCGGAAACGCATGTCCTGGAGCAGGAAGACGCCGACCTGCGCCGCGTCCATGGCCGCACGATGGGAGATGTCATCGTGCTGCCACGCGGCCACGACGTCGCGGTAGGGGGTGATGTCGCGGGTGAAGCCCAGCACCGCCATCACGCGCCCGTCGGCGTCCCTCTCCGGGACGATACGCGACTCGTAAAGGCGGTCACGGCCCGCGTTACCCTCCACGGGCACGGTGAATTCCAGCCGTTGCGGTTGTCCGGTGTCGAACGCGGTCCGCAGGACACCCTCCCAGGTGCTGACCAGATCCTCCGGAAAGCCGAGTTCGCGGTTGGTGCGGCCGAGAATCCGGTCCCGCGGCAAGCCCAGGATGCG
>SLMR01000408.1 GCA_007133445.1 Aquisalimonas sp.
TAGCGGCAGTATCGGTCATGGAATCGTCTTGCTCAGGAGTGCGCGAATGCCGAGGTGATGGCGTTCTTGAGTGCTTCGTAGTCGTCGGCAACGGGAAACTGCGGGAAATCGTCGATCACGTTCTGCGGTGGCGCAAACAGAATCCCCTGCTCCGCCTGGCTCAGCATGCCGGTGTCGTTATAGGAATCGCCGGCCGCCGTGATCCGGAACTTGAGCTGCTGGAACGCGGCCACCGCAGCCCGCTTGTGATCGGGCATGCGCAGGTGGTAGTTAATGATACGTCCCTGATCGTCCATCTCCAGGCGATGGCAGAACAGCGTCGGCCAGTCCAGCTGGCGCATCAACGGATGGGCGAACTCGTAGAATGTGTCCGAGAGGATCACCAGCTGGTACCGCTCGCGAATCCAGTGCAGGAACTCCCTCGCTCCGGGGAACGGGCGCACCTCGTCGATGACGGCCTGTATGTGGTTCATGCCCAGGCCATGCTCGTCGAGAATCCGCAGGCGCTGCTGCATCAGCTGGTCGTAGTCCGGGACATCCCGCGTGGTCGCCCGCAGGGCATCGATCCCGGTCCGTTCGGCCAGGCCGATCCAGATCTCGGGGACCAGGACGCCTTCAAGATCCAGGCAGACGATGTTCACACTCACTCGCTCCTTGCGCGTCAGTCAGGACGCGACGCTCCTGTGCCCGGCCGGAAAAACGCGCACAAGGTAGTCGTTTTTGCCCGGGGCTGCAACAAGGCGCGCGTCAGCGCGGGAGATGACGTTCAGCCGGTTCGTGTATCCGATTCCGGCGCCTTGTCGGTCTCCGACCGCGGCAGGTTGCTCACCCCGTGGGGGACATGGCCGGTAGCAACCTGCTGGCTGGCGATCTCGCAGTGGCCCTGCTGATCGTCGAAGAAAATGTCGGCGCCGAAAGCCGCCAGGAAATCCGCCTTGGGCAGCCCGCCGAGGAACAACGCCTCATCGATGCGGATGTCCCAGTGCCGCAGGGTGCGGATCACCCGCTCGTGCGCCGGGGCGCTCCGGGCCGTCACCAGAGCGGTGCGGATGGGGCTCGGTTCGGCGCTGGCGTCCTCGCGCCGCTGGAGCTTGTGCAACGCTGCAAGGAAGGACTTGAACGGACCCCCCGGCAGCGGTGAGCGCGCCTGTTCCCGTTCGCTGGCGGAGAAGGCATCCAGCCCCGATTCCTGGAACACCCGCTCGGCGGTATCGGCGAACAGGACGGCGTCGCCGTCGAAGGCGATACGGACTTCGCGGTCCATGGGGTCCTCTGTGTCCCGCCCGGCCGAGGGCAGGATGGTTGCCGCCGCATAACCGTGTTGCAGGGCCCGGGCCACGTCGTTGGGGTCGGCGGACAGGAACAGGTGGGCCCCGAAGGCTGGTATGTAGCGCCAGGGCCGTTCGCCGTTGGTGAAGGCGGCGCGGGTGATGTTGAGCCCGTAGTGTTCCACCGAGTTGAACACCCGCAGCCCGGTATCGGCGCTGTTGCGCGACAGCAGGATCACCTCCACGCCGTCGTCGATGCCCTCCAGCCGCAGCAGTTTCCGCACCAGGGTGAAGGCCACCCCCGGCGCCAGCACTTCGTCCTCGTGCTCACGCTGGTACTGGCAGTAGGCGTCCACCCCCTGCTCCATGAACACACGGTGACTCTCGGCCATGTCGAACAGGGCCCGGGACGAAATGGCGATGACCAGTTTTCCTTCGAAGGAGACGGGCATACCGTTACTCTGCCGCTACCGTGATGGCTAAAATGACACAATGTTACATGACGCGACACTCGGTGCAGGAGGAGATCATGGCCACCCGACCCCACGATATGGACGCGCCGCACATCCACTGGGCAACCCATACGGTGGAAAATCAGCCTGCACCCTTCGAGGGCCGCAACCTCTACCTGACGGATCTTTCGCTGCAGGATGCGGTGCATCGCGAAGGCGGCGGCTGGGGTGAGGAGCGGCTGCGTGACTACGGCGCGCGGGCGGGCGGCGAACTGTGGCTGGCCGGTTTCGACGCCAATCGCCACACACCGGAACTCCTCACCCACGATCGCTACGGGCACCGCATCGACCAGGTGCGCTACCACCCGGCGTATCACCAGCTCATGGACGCCGGCATCAGCAACGAGATTCACGCCCTGCCCTGGCGGCAACCCGGCCCGGGCAGCCATGTAGTGCGCTCGGCGCTGATGTTCCTGCACAACCAGGCGGAGGCGGGAACCAGCTGCCCCATCACCATGACCCATGCGTGTATCCCGGCGCTGCGCCACCAGCCGGATGTAGCCCGGCAGTGGGAACCCCGCATCCTCAGCAACCACTATGATCCCCGCTTCCTGCCGCCGGAACAGAAGACCGGCCTGACCCTGGGCATGGGCATGACCGAAAAGCAGGGCGGCTCCGACGTGCGCACCAACACCACCAGGGCGGAGCCCGTGGCGGGCGGTGGCTCCGGGCAGTGGTACCGGCTGGTAGGCCACAAATGGTTCTGCTCGGCCCCCATGTCCGACGCTTTTCTGGTGCTGGCTCAGTCCGCGGGCGGTCTGAGCTGTTTCCTGCTGCCCCGGTGGCGGCCGGACGGCAGCGTCAACGCCATCCGGGTTCAGCGCCTCAAGGACAAGCTGGGCAATCGCTCCAACGCCTCCAGCGAGGTGGAATTCGAGCACGCCCATGCGGTGATGATCGGCGAAGAAGGCCGTGGTGTGGCAACGATCATCGAGATGGTCGCGCAGACGCGGATGGACTGCATGATCGGCTCCGCCAGCCTCATGCGCCACGGGCTCTCACTGGCAATGCACCATTGCGGGCAGCGCCGCGCATTCGGAGCCCTGCTCCTGGAGCAGCCACTGATGCGCAACGTGCTGGCGGACCTGGCCGTGGAGGTCGAGGCCGCCACGGCGCTGACCTTCCGCCTTGCCGCAGCCCTGGACCGCGAGGCCACGGAACCACGCGAGCGGCTGTTCGTGCGCCTGGCCACGGCACTGGGCAAGTACTGGATCTGCAAGCGCGCCCCTGCCCATATCAATGAGGCGCAGGAGTGCCTCGGTGGCGCGGGCTACGTGGAAGAGCATGCCCTGCCCCGGCTCTACCGCGAGGCGCCGGTCAACGCCATCTGGGAAGGTTCGGGCAACATCCAGTGTCTCGACGTCCTGCGAGCGATGCAGAAGGAACCGGAAACCGTGGATGTGCTACTGGAGGAACTGCGGGCCGCACAGGGACAGAACAGGGACCTGGATGCGGCGGTGCGGCGGGTCGAGCAGCGCTTGCACGGCAATGCCGATCTGCCGCTGGAGGCACGGGTATTGGTGGAGGACGCCGTGCTGGCGCTGCAGGGCGCCCTGCTGGTGCGCAATGGGCCGGCCGCCGTGGCGGATGCCTTCTGCGCGGCGCGTCTTGGGCCGGAGCGAACCCTGATGTACGGTGGCCTCGACGCGGGCGCCGATCTGGACGGTATCCTGGAGCGAGCGGCACCGGAACCCGGGTAGTTTCCGGTGATCAAAGAAACGGGACACCCCGGGCTGTCGGCGGGGCTCCATTTCACCGTTGCAACCATGTATCGTCCTCGGACTGGCAGCACGGTAGAATAACGGTAGCAATCGCACGCGCCCCGGCGCGGGACGGATTGGATCGACCATCAAGGAGGCATCAGGCAATGACAACCAACGAGCGCGTCGTCAGTACCACTCGGGCACGGGCGATCGAGACCAACAAGGTCATCCGCAACACCTATACCCTGCTGGCCATGACGCTGGCCTTCAGTGCCTTGATGGCCGGCGTGGCCATGGTCACCAACGCACCGCCGCTGCACTTCGCCATCGTTCTCGTCGGCTTCTTCGGCCTGCTGATGCTGACCAATGCCCTGCGCAACAGCGTCTGGGGGCTGGCGGCGGTGTTCGCGCTGACCGGCTTCATGGGGTACACCCTGGGTCCGATGTTGAGCTTCTACCTCACGGCGGTGCCCAACGGCAGCCAGATCGTGATGACGGCCTTCGGCGGCACCGCGGCCATTTTCATCGGCCTGTCCGCCTATGCGCTCACCACGCGCAAGGACTTCTCCTTCATGGGCGGCTTCCTGTTCGCCGGCATCCTGGTGGCGTTCCTGGCCGGTCTGGGCGCCCTGGTGTTCCAGATGCCGGGCATGATGCTGGGCGTCAGCGCCATGTTCATCCTGCTGATGTCCGCCCTGATCCTGTATCAGACCAGCGCGCTGATCCACGGTGGAGAGACCAACTACATCACTGCGACGGTCACCCTGTTCGTGGCCATCTACAACCTGTTCACGAGCCTGCTGCACCTGCTGATGGCCTTCAGCGGCGATAACTGACAGGCTCTGGACCCCCGAACGCATCCGAA
>SLMR01000262.1 GCA_007133445.1 Aquisalimonas sp.
CCGTGATCTCCGTGATCTCCGTGATCTCCGTGATCTCCGTGATCTCCGTGATCTCCGTGATCTCCGTGATCTCCGTGGTCCCCGTGGTCCCCGTGGTCCCCGTGGTCGTGGTCGTTCTCCGCCAGGGCCAGCGGTGAGGCCGCCAGGGCCAGGGCGAACAGCAGTGTTGTCATCAGATTCCGGTTCATGATCAGTGTCCTCCGAAACTCGGGCCCGGCAGCAGCATGTCGTGCTCGAGGTGGATGATGTCGTCGCGCCGACCGACGGACTGGTTGAAGGTGTGGTCGAACTGCATGCTGACGCCGAACTGCACCGTGGTTTCGTGCTCAAGACCGACCCCACGACGCAGGTCGCCCTCGTAGCGCTCGTGAGCCACCTGGGCCACGGCATCGATGCCGTTGCCAAGCCGCCAGGCGAAGCTGGGAGCCACTGCGTAGCGGCGGGCATTGTCGAAATCACCGTAGTCCTGCCCTGCCACGGTCAGCGCCGCCTGCCAGCGCTGCTGCAGGTAGGGCCGGTGGCGATAGCGCAGGGAGGCCACGGCGGACGTGGCGTCGCTGCGCGCCCGCTGGAGGCCACTCTGGAGCGAACCGTAGTCCTCGCCCTGGCTCCACATCAGCTGGGTGTCCAGGTGCAGGAGCCGCTCCGGGTGGCCGCTGATGTTGAACCCCGCCCCGAGCTGGACCGTCACCAGATCGCCATCGTCCAGCGATATCTCGTCCGCGTTGAGGGTGATCTCGCGCTCATCGAACGGCTGCACGTCCACGGACAGGCCCGCGAAGGTCAGTCCACGGTCGGTATCCATGGTCTCCGGCACCCGGTAGTGCAGGCCCAGCGAGCCGCTGTTGAAGCTGCCGTAGCGCGGGTTGTCGGGCTCACCCTCCGGCCGCGCCAGCGCGGCGGCGGTGACACCGACATACGGCGTGAACCACCAGTCGGCCGCCACCTGCTCGCCATAGAGGTTGAGCGTGTCGCTGTCACCGGCCAGGCGGGCGTTGGGCACGTGGGTATAGGCAAGCAGATCGTCATCCCGCACCGTGGGGAAGCGCACCAGACTGTTGGGCAACCCGGTACGCCCGGCACGGGCCTCCCATTGACGTCCGCCCACGCCGGCGTAGGCCTGGTGCAGGAAGACACTCTCGTTCATTTCGGTATCGCCGAGAGCCTTGAAGCCGAACGCGCCGAAACCGTAGTAGTCGTCATCGTGCAGGTGCTTGGCGAACCCGAGCAGCAGGCTGGAGTCATCGATGTTGACGCCTTCCTCGGAGGTGGCGCCGTCGTCGACACGCTGGAGCTGTTCGAAGTCCACGGTCGCGAGGCCGCGCCCGCCGATGACGATCTCCGGCGGCACGTGGGGGTCGATCTCGAAGGCACTGGCCGGCAACGCCACCGTGAGGAGCGCGCCGGTCATCATCAGGGCATGCTGTTTCATGCGGCACCTCCTCACTGGTTGATGGTGGTGGACGGCACGTAGGGCGGATCGCCCATGTCCTCGTACTCGAGCATGGTGATCATGCCCCCCGGGTAGATGCCGTTGTTGCGGCTGTGGATCTCCTTGTGGTCGTGGAAATCCCAGAAGCCCGGGTTGTCGCCGTAGACGATGATGTCCACGGTCTTGCCCGGCGTCACCGGCACCGTGTTGAGCTTGATGGGATACGGCAGCGGGTTGCCGTCCTCCGCCACCTTCCAGAACTGGTGCCCGTGCAGGTGCATGTGGTGGTCGGCGATGCCGCCATTGATGAGCCGGATGCGGATGTACTCCCCCTGACGGATGCGCAGGTGGCCGTGCTCCCCCACCGTGGACGGGTAGGACTTGCCGTTGATGGCGAAGAAATTGGGCGTGATGGTGCCGCCGGGCGCATTGCCACGGGTATACGGCGGCCGCCAGCCATCCTCGATGGCCTTGACGAAGTCCTCGTAGCGCTTGAAGAAGCCGTGGGTGGCCGCCGACAGCCGCCCGTCGCGCATGAGCTTGTTCACCTGCCCCATGCCTTCGAGCACCTCGTTGATGTGCTCGCGGGTGAACTCGAGATCGAAGCTCTCCAGCACCAGCACATAGTCCCGCTCGTAGGGGAACTGCTCGCGGATGGGGTCGTTGGGCGAGTCGATAATGAACGCGCCGTGCAGCGCGGACATCATGTGCAGCGGCGTGCCCCAGTGGCAGTGGTAGAAGCGCGTGCCGTGGGGGCGGGCCTGGAAGCGGTAGGTGAATGTCTCCCCCGGGTGCACCGGATCGTGGGACATCATGGGCACGCCATCCATGGTGTAGATGAGATCCACCCCGTGCCAGTGGATGGTGTGCATCTCCTCGGTGTTGTTGGTGACGTTCACCTCGATCCAGTCATTCTCCTGCACCCGGAACACCGGCCCGGGCACCTGCTGGTTGAAGGCAAATGCCGGGAACTTTACGCCGGGTAGGAGTTCGTGCTCGATCAGGTCGAAGGTCATGTCGAACACCCGGTAATCCACGTCATCGGGCGCGCCGGGGAGGACATGACGGTCGTGGTCGTGGGCATGGTCCTCCATAAACATCATGGAGCCCTTGCCTGGTTCGTGCAGGTGCCGGGGTGCGACGCCGAAATCCTCCGGCGAGCGCCCGGAGGCGGCGAAGGGCGCGGCGGCCACCGCACCGCCCGCCAGGGCGCCGGCGGTCTTCAGAAAGCGGCGACGAACGGGATCGGTCGCCGCCCCGCCGGCATCGTCATGCCGGTCATCGTGATTGCTGGACATGCTGTCACCTCGTTGGAACGAATCGGTAATGCGACCACAGGGCGGCTGCCCGTGCGGCTACGCGCGCGTTCAAGCGAGGTGTCTGGGGGGTCTCAGCAGGGTGTCGATACGATGGTGGGGATGGCCGGGCAGATCACCGGCAAAGTGCTCACCCGGCGGGCTGAACTCGGGGCTGACCGAGCCGGCCGGTGCCGCTGCCAGACAGGAACCGCAGAGCCCGCACTGGCCCGGGTGGTCGTGGTGATCGTGGGTGCTGCCCTCATGCTCATGGTCCGCATGAGCCGATTCCACCGCATCGCCGTGCGCGCCGTGGAAATCCGGTGCATGCGCATGCACCGCCCCTCCGAGGAGAAGCTGCAGAATCAGGACAGAGATGAGCATCCATCGAGCGCCACACATAGCGTTATAAGGTACGCTTTAGATCGAGTCCAGGCAAACTGGCGGACATTGCCAACCTGCCCGTGCCTTGATCCTGATCAATTGCCTGCGCGCTCGAATTGATATCCTCCCGATATAGCATTAATGACCGCGACGGAAGCACCTGATGCCGAAGCAGCAACCAAACGGCAACGCCCAGCAAAGCTCACGAGTCGTGCGCTCCTGGCGGTTGCTGCTGCTCGTCCTGCTGGTGCTGCTTCCGGTCACGGTCGCCCTCGCCAGCCCCGAGCCGGTCCACGTGTCCGGTGCAAGTGTGGCCCAGCACCAAACGGGTGGGCATACCCACCATCCGTCCGATACGCCGGTCTGCCACCATGCCGGGCACCACGCCGCAGTATCGGCCCTGGTCACTGACAACCGCGAAGCCGAACTACCGACCCCGGCCGACAGCGTGGTCGCAATTCCCAGCCCGGGAATGCCGCAGGATCGCTTTGCCACCGGGGAAGCCGCCCGCCTGCTGATGCCGGCTAACCGTCTCCGGGCTACCCTCCCCGTTTACCTGCGCACCCTGCGCCTGCGCGTCTGATCCTTCCGCCTCCTGTGACGCTGCGCCAACCGGCGCCCGTTTTTCCCTGTTCGGGAGGTTGAACACCATGCACTCAATGATTCATGACACCGGCGCGGGCTTCTGGCTCGGACACTCGCTGATGGTACTCCTCATGATTGCCGTCTTCGCACTGATCCTTGCCGGGGCGTATCTCGTGCTCAACGCCCTGCTCGGCAGAGGACCACGCAACGGTGATGAGCCGCTACAGCTGCTGGCGCACCAATACGCCCGTGGCGACATCGACCGGGATGAGTTTCTCAGGCGCCAGCAGGATCTGCTGGATGTTCATTCACCCAGGACATGACGACGCACTCGGCATCCAAACCACCAGTTGAAGCACACGCTTCAGGAGGTTCCGACATGACAATGAATCGCGGTTACAAGGCAGCATTGGGGTTGGCCCTGCTCCTGGGAGCAGGCGCTGTAGGAATCGCCGGCGCTCAGGGCATGCAAGGCATGATGGGCGGTGGCATGCACGGCGACGGCCAGGGCGGCATGATGCAGGACTGCCCCATGATGGGCGGTGGTTCCGGCGGCATGCAGGGCATGATGGGGGGCGGCATGATGCAAGGGCTGGATCTCGATGAAGAGCAGCAAGCGCAACTGCGCGAGCGCCGCAGCGAGCACCGGCA
>SLMR01000395.1 GCA_007133445.1 Aquisalimonas sp.
CGAACCGGGAATCATCAGCCTCGGGCTGCTCATGGCGGCCACCGTGCTGGTGCTCGTCACGCACCCGCCGCACATTCCGGAATTCAGTACCGGGGCCTTCGCAGGGGGCAATGCGACCACGACCGAGCACGTCATGGAATGGCGACCTCAGGGGCCGCCTCCCTGGGGTGACGCGGATCAGCTGTCACCCGATGAGGTAACGGAGGAGTCATCCGTCGTTGCTGGCGGTGAGCGCGGGCGTGAAGACATGGGTAGTTCCCGCTCCCGCCCCGAGCTCTAGGCACCGCAGTCTACTTCCTGCGCTGCATGGCCTCTTCGATACGGCGGATTGCGGCCTCGATGGTTGCGAGTTCCTCGGCGGTCACTCGCGAGATCTCATGGAGAACGTCCGCGTTTTCGAGCTGTTGCGCCTGCTCCTCCAGATCCCGGTCCAGCCCCCTGCCGTAATCCATCTTGATACGTTGCAGGCGTTCCGACAGTTCGTCGCGCCGTTGTTCCAGTTCCAGCTTCCTTTGAAGCAGATCCTGATTCATGGTTACACCTCCCGTTGAATACGCTGCACACCCACAGTCTGAAGGCATGGCCCGTGGTCGTGGTTGACGCGGATCAACTGGGATCGTTGTCACCACCTGGACATTCCGGTAGGTTGAGCCCGTAGGGGAACGGTTGGACCAAATCAGAAATACCGCGCCATTACGTATTCGAGATGCCCTGACGGCGCCCCGATCCGAGTGGCGGCCACGCGGAAGGCACCCGGCGATGAATCGTACCCAGTTGCACCAGGGCGATGGCGACACGTCCGCGGAGGAACTCCGCCGAATGGTTGATGAGTTGCGCCGGGAACGGGACGATCTCGAAATCGCCCTGCAAACAGCCATTGAACATCGCCCTGCAAACAGCCATTGAACATGGCGATGCCATCGAGGACCAGCTCGGATTGGCCAATCGGCAACTGCAGACGGAGCTTCGCCAGCGGCGTTGCACGGAGAAGAAGCTGCGTGACCTGGTCGACGCCATTTCGCGCAAGAGCCAGGATCTCGAACTGCTGGTGAAGACCATTACCGAGCATTCGGACACCGTGGAAGACCACTGGCTGAATCGCTACGAAGAGTCCGCCGTGACCGCACGCACGGACGCGCTCACCGGAATCGCCAATCGTCGCATGCTGGACGAGACCCTGGCTCGCGAATGGGCCCGCGCACGGCGCCATGGCGAGCCGCTGGCCATGCTGGTGTGTGATATCGACTACTTCAAGTTGTATAACGATCACTACGGGCACCAGGCCGGCGACGGCTGTCTGATGGAAGTCGCGCGAGTACTGGCACGGCACGCCAGCCGGGAATCGGACCTGGCGGCGCGGTACGGGGGTGAGGAGTTCGTCGTGCTCCTGCCCGCTACCAGTGAGGAAGGCGCGACGCTGGTGGGCCAGTCGATTCAGAAGACCGTGCACCGACTGATGCTGCCCCACGAGGAATCACCCTACGGCGTGGTCACACTGAGCGTCGGCGTGACGGCGCTCGTTCCGGATCACGATGATGAAAGCCTCCTGTTCGCCGAGGGGGACCGACGCCTTTATCTTGCCAAGCAACGGGGCCGCAACCGCGTTGTAAATTGCGGTTAAGCCTCGCTACAGCCCGACTACCAGCAGCGTTCACGAGGGGGGATTCATGGAGGAGTTCGGCGACATCCGCGACCCCCGGAATGACCGGGATACCGAGTCACTCAAGCTCGCGTTCCGGCCCGGTTCGGTACCCCTGCAGCAACGCTGGCGGAACAACGGGCTATCCGCGGACTTCCTCGGCGATTACGTCACGACCTTCTTTCCACTGGACGAGAACGACCCTGCCACGAGGCACCGACGAGCGGAAATCCAGGGCGCAGTGGCATTCATTGCCAACGAACTCCTGGAAAACGCGATGAAGTTCCACGACCATTCGCTGCCGGAGCCGATCACGCTGGACCTGACCCTGGAACGTGAACGCATCACCCTGCAGGAGATCAACGCAGCCGAGACTGTGACGGCCGACGCCTTTCGCGCCTTCATCCAGCACCTTCGCGAATCGGACCCCGACACCCTCTACATGGAGACCCTGGAGCGCAGCGGCGCCAATGAAGACGCCTCCGGGCTGGGTTACCTCACGATGATGAACGACTACGGCGCCGAACTCGCCTGGCGCTTCGAGGGCCTACCGAACGGCGGCTGCCGCGTTACCACTCAGGTCACCATCAAGATCTGACGGAGGGCCTATCGATGAGCACGCTGTCCGGCGAAGATTACTCCGTTGAGTTCAATGAAGGCGCCCGGTGCGTCAGCATCCGGGGCACACTGCGGCTCGGCGGGCTGCCTGAATACGCGCCGCTGATGGACCTGCTGCTGCAGGCCGTGGAGCAGTGCGACACCCTGACCCTGGATCTGCGCGAGCTGGAGTTCCTGAACAGCTCCGGGATCGCGGCCCTCTCCAAGTTCGTGATCCGCGCCCGCGACGGTGATGGCCGCCACCTGGTGATCCTCGGCTCACAAAGCATCCCGTGGCAAGGCAAGTCGCTCAATAACCTCAAGCGCCTGATGCCCACGCTGGAACTTCGTATCGAATAGGGGAAAGCCTGCGCGTGACGACCGCCTCTGCGAGCGCCCGGACCACCATGACCCGCAGTCTTACGTTCAGGCAGGCGGCGGTCACGGTGCTGGTGGTGATGCTCGTCGGTCTGATTGGCGGTCTCATCGAGCTGTGGACCGAGTGGCGCGCCATCCGCCAGGACGTCCCGGAACAGACCATCAGCACCCTCGAACTGGTCCGCGGCCCGGCAACCGCGGCCGCGTTCGAACTCAACGAAGATCTGGGCGCGGAAGTCGCCGACGGCCTGGCCGCCAACCCGAGAATCCATGCGGTCACGTTGCAGGACGATTTCGGCACCACCATCGCCGAGCGCTCCCGGGCGGGTAACCCCGAACGCGGGCCAGTCGTTGACTACCTGTTCGGTGACATCACGGAATTCACCATCGCTCTCGAGCGCGCCGGCGTCGTGCCGGAACGCAACGAGCACGTGGGCGAGCTAACGGTCACACTGGATCAGTCCGAAATCGCCGCGGGGTTTCTGGATCGCGGCGCCATGGTCGTCCTGGTTGGCCTGGCCCGGGCGCTGGGTGTGGCCGTGCTGGTGGTGGGCATCTTCTATTTCATGATCACCCGGCCGCTGCTCAGTCTCCACGCCGCCATCGGCCGCATCGACCCGACCAACCCGGGCCAGTGGCAGGCCCCGCGCTTGCGCATGCATGACAACGACGAGCTCGGCCAGGTTACCCGCCGGCTCCAGGGACTCATGGGTGCATTCCAGGACGTGTTCGACCAGCGCGACCGGGTGCAGCTCGAGAACGCGCGCATGGGGGCGGAACTGGACGTCTCCCGGCGCATCCAGCACATCGTCCTGCCCTCCAACGACGAACTCGCCGCCATCCAGGGCTTGGAGATCGCCGCCTTCATGGAACCCGCCGATGAAGTCGGCGGCGATTACTACGACATCCTCCGCCATGCGGACGGAGTCCGCGTCGGCATCGGTGACGTCACCGGGCACGGGCTGGAGAGCGGCGTGGTGATGCTGATGATCCAGAGTGCGGTGCGCACCCTGGTGTCCCACGGCGAAGACGATATGCGCCGGGTCATGTCGGTACTCAACGAGACCATCTACAACAACGTCGAGCGCATGGGCTCCGGCAAGAACCTGACCCTCGCCCTCGCGGACTACCGACCGGCCCGAGCGGCTGGTGATTCCGACATTCGCGGCCATCTGCGCATCACCGGGCAACACGAATCCGTGATCGTGGTCCGCGCCGATGGTGAGCCCGAAATCATCGACACCGACGGCCTCGGATTCCCCATCGGCCTGGTGGAGGATGTCACCGCATTCATCGCCGAGACGGAACTGGCACTGCACGCGGACGACGTCGTAGTGCTCTACACCGACGGCATCACGGAAGCCGCGGATCGTCAGCACCGGTTGTATGGTGAAGAGCGCCTGGTCGCTCGCATCCGCAGCCACCGTCACCAGTCGGCCGAAGCGATCAAGCAGGCTGTGGTCGACGATGTCCGGGCGCACATCGCCGATCAGACGTTGTACGATGACCTCACGCTGGTCGTACTGAAACAGTGCTGATTGCGCCGCTGGTGAGGAGTGGGCTGATGGCAATACCGATAACCCTCCTGGTGCGTGCTGGGCAGACCCTGCGCATCGCGCTGGTGAGCGGCGCCACCGCATGGGGCACCGCCCACGGGGCCGCTGACGACATGGACGAGATCCTCTGGTTCACCGAGGAGTATGCCCCGTACAACTTCACCGACAGCGA
>SLMR01000052.1 GCA_007133445.1 Aquisalimonas sp.
CCATCAACCGCCTGAGCCTCAACGGCGAGATGCGGGACTCCCGGGCGCGGCTGCGGCAACTGGAAGTGGTGCATCCCCAGGGGCGCCTGCAGGCCGACGGCACGCTGACCATGACGGGGGACTGGCCGGTGGATCTGCAGTTGCAGGCCGAGGCGACGGATGTCCCCGATATCGGTGACCTGCGCCTGGAGGCGGCGCTCTGGAACAGCATTGCTGACCTGGAGTTTCAGCTGCGCGGCAGCGGTCCGGCGGAAGTCGCGCTGGAGGGAACGGCAGCGCCGGGCCGGGACCAGTTGCCCATGGACATCCGCCTGCAGTGGGATCGACTGGGTTGGCCCCTTGATACCGGCACGCTGGTCGACGCCCGCGATGGCCGGCTGGCCGTGCAGGGGAACCTGGAAGACTACGAACTGGACCTGCAGGCGGTGATTCAGGGGGAGAACATTCCCGAGGGGCGCTGGCAGGCACTGGCGCGAGGGGATCTCCAGAGCGCACGGCTCGAGCGCCTGCGCGGTGAACTGCTGGACGGCTGGCTGGAAGTCACGGGGACGGCGGCCTGGCATCCGCAGATCGAGTGGGACGCCAACGTCCGCATGCAAGGGCTTGCCGCCGAACGGATCGTCGCGCAGGCGCCCAGCGACGTGGGTGGCGAGCTGCGTACCCGCGGACGGCTGACCGACGGCGATCTGGACCTGGACGTCCAGGTGGATGCCCTGCGGGCCACGCTGGAGGGGCATGAGCTGGTCCTCTCCGGCGGCGTATCCCGCTCGCCCGGCGAGGAATGGGTGCTGCGTGACATTCTGCTACGCACTGGCGACAGCGCCCTGCGGGTGGGCGGGCGCGTCGGTGACGAACAGCTGGACCTGGAAGGCAGCGTGGCGGTGACGGACCTGAGCGCGTTCCTCGCCGACGCCACCGGCCAGGTCCACGGTGACTTCACGGCCCGGGGCGCCCTTGCAGCACCGGACATCACGGCGAACCTGGACGGTTCCGGCTTCAGCTACGGCGATGTTGCCAGCATCGGCGCGCTCACGCTGGAGGCCGACGTGGCGGCACTGGGTGAGCAGGCAAGTCGCGTTCGCCTGGGTGTTCGCGATCTGGAGGCGGCGGAGGAGACTGTCGACCGAGTGGATCTACTCCTTGAGGGCAGTCGCGCCGACCACAGCCTGACCCTGGACGTTGATTCATCACGGGGCGGCGCGTCTCTGGCAGTCGCAGGGGCGCTCTCGGAGGCATTCGACTGGGATGGCCGCCTGGAGCGCGCGGAGCTGACCGCCCTGGATCAGGCGCTGGAGCTGCAGGCGCCCACGGACATCCGCTTCGATGCGGCCGATCTACAGGCCCGGATCGGCGCGCACTGCTGGCGCCACCAGGATGCCACGCTCTGCGCCGAGTCCCCGATCACCGCCGGTGCAACGGGGGAAGCCGGGGTGGCGTTGCGTGGTCTCGATCTGGCCTGGCTGGCGCCCTGGCTTCCCGGTGGCGTGGAACTCGACGGCATGGTCGAGGCCGACCTGCACGCGCGCTGGGGCGATACGCCGCTGCCGCTGGTCACGCTGGATACACGGGTGGACGACGGCCAGATCCGCATCGTCGAGGACGACGACATGATGGCGGATGACGACGAACCGGATCTCCTTCTGGACTACCAGCACCTGGGGCTACGCTTCGAACTCGACGAGGAAGGCCTTCAGACGGCATTGGCGCTGCGCTCGGAGGATCTCGGCACCATCGATATCAATGCCGGCGCCGATCTCGTCAACGACGCCCAGGGGCTCGGTCCGCTGGCGGGGGACGTGGAGGTACAGGCCGTGCAACTGGGTATCCTGGAACCGTTCTTCCCGGAACTGCGTACACTGCGCGGCACGCTGAGCGCCCAGGGACGGTTGGCGGGGGAGGTGACCGACCCTCGCTATTACGGCACCGTGGCCCTGAGCGACGGGCGGGTAGAACCCGTGGCGGTGGGCATGGACCTCACCGACGTTGACATCGAAGTCCTGGTGGACGGCGACTCGGCGACGCTCAGTGGCGGATTCCGCAGCGGAGACGGCACCGCCACTCTCAGCGGCGAGGCCGACTGGGCGGACGCGCTCGCCGCCTCGCTCAACCTCTCCGGGCGGGGGCTGCAGGTCGTCTACGATCCGTTGGCGGATCTGCAGGTGAATCCGGACATTGACGTGAGTTTCGCCGACAACACCCTGAGCCTGGGCGGAGAAATCCGTGTCCCCCGCGGCGATATCACCATCGCCCAGCTGCCGGCGTCGGCGGTCAGCGTCTCCGGCGATGTGGTGATCATCGACGATGAGCCGGAACCCGCGGAACGGGACGACCTGGAGCCGCCGGACGATCTCCCCGGCGCCCCGGAAGGCATGTCACTGGAGACGGACATCCAGCTGGTGCTGGGAGACCGTGTCGAGCTCACGGGCTACGGGCTCCGCGGCCGGCTGACCGGGGACCTGCGGCTGACCCAGAGTGGGGCCGATCCACCCCAGGGAACCGGGGAGATCCGCATCGTCGACGGCGAGTACCGCGCCTACGGCCAGCGGCTGCGGATCCGGCAGGGGCAGCTGCTGTTCTCCGGGCCGCTGGACCGGCCGCAGCTCTACGTGGAGGCGGTGCGGCGCATCGAACGGGATGACGTGACCGCAGGCCTGCGCCTGGAGGGGAGTCCGGAGGAGCCGCGGGTCAGCCTGTTCTCCGAACCCGCGATGGGGGAAGAGGACGTGCTCTCGTACATCATTCTCGGGCGTCCCATGGGTCAGGGCGCGGACGATGACAACATGTTGGCCCGGGCGGCCGTGGGCCTCGGCGTTGCCGGTGTTGGCGACCCCGCAACCGCGCTGGCTGAAGAAATCGGCATCGAGGACTTCACCATCGACGTTGAAGGCGAGGCCGACGACGCCCAGGTTGTGGTGGGTGGCTACATCCACCCGAATCTCTACCTGGGGTACGGCGTTGGCGTGTTCACCCCCGTAAACACGCTCACCCTGCGCTACCGTCTGGCCACCAATCTGTACCTGGAGGCGGTCAGCAGCCTGGAGAACGCTATCGATCTGCTCTACCGGTTCGAGTTCGGGTAGCCCCATGGGTGCGGGGTCACACAACGTTGAGCTGCGGCTTGGGGAGGAGCGCATAACGGTCCAGGTCCGGAACACCCGGCGCCGGACCCTGGGCCTGTACGTGTTTCCGGACGGCCGGGTGGAGATCCGCGTGCCCCACGGCACCACGCGCCAGCAGGCGCTCGCTTTTGCCGCCGAGCGTCGGGCGTGGCTGCGCGACACGCTGCGTGAGCTACCGGAACCACCCGCCATTCCCCTGTACGAGGACGGCGCCGTGCACCCGTACCTGGGAGACGCCTTGACCCTGCGACTGCGGCATCGCGGACGCAGGCATAGCCGGCGTGACGGCAGCGAACTGCACCTGACCCTGCCACGCCCGGACGAACCGGAGGCGGTGGAACAGGCCCTGCGGGCGTGGTACCGGGAGCGAGCAAGAGGTGTGTTCGAGGAGCGGCTGGCGCACTGGTTTCCCGCTCTGGGGCTGCCACTGCGGCAATTGCCGAGCCTGCGGATCCGCGCCATGCGCAGCCGCTGGGGCAGCTGCTCCAGCCGCGGTGGGGTGAACCTGAACCTGTGGCTGATCCGCGCGCCGCTGCCGTGCATCGACTACGTGGTGGTGCACGAACTCTGTCACCTGCTGGAGTTCAACCACGGCCCCCGGTTCTACGGCCACATGGACCGCATCCTGCCGGACTGGCGCGACCGGAGGCAGCAGCTCCGCGATCACCAGCAGAAGTGGGGATGACGTGATCGGTCCGTGTGTTGGGGTGGCGGCACCACCGCGGGCAGGGGCAAAGCGCGTAGGGTGCATCTTGATGCACCGCGGAACGCGCTTCGATTGACCGCCATGGCCGGCATGTCGGGAGAAGGTGCATCGAGATGCACCCTACGCGGGTTGGCGCAGCACCGGATTGCGACAGAGGCGTAGGAGCGGCGTAAGCCGCGACCCGTTCCGGCCAATTCGCGGGTTTTGCGGTGCATAGAGATGCACCCTACGCGTTCGCAGCCACCCGACTGGCGCGCTTGCGCTCGTGTTCCTTGAGCAGCTTCTTGCGGATGCGGATCGCCTTTGGCGTCACTTCCACCAGCTCATCGTCGTCGATGAACTCAAGCGCCTGCTCCAGGGTCAGCCGTAGCGGCGGGGTGAGGTCCAGGTTCTCGTCGGAGCCGGCGGCACGCACGTTTGTGAGCTGCTTTGCCTTCATCGGGTTCACAACCAAGTCGTTGTCCCGGGAGTGAATGCCGATGACCATGCCCGCGTAGACCTCGTCACC
>SLMR01000402.1 GCA_007133445.1 Aquisalimonas sp.
CCGCCTGGGCAGACTGGCTCGTTCGTGCAGTGCAAGGCGTGGACTGGATCGTGCGCGAGTTGCCCGGTCGCCATTTCAGCTGGCGCATACGCGGCAACCCCCTGTCCTGGCTGGATGCGTTGCCGGAGTCGCCGCCACGCCGGATTCTGGCCACGTCGATGGTGGACGTGGCCACCCTTAAGGGTCTCAACCCGCGGCTGGCACGGGTGCCGGTGGACTACTACTTCCACGAGAATCAGTTCGCCTACCCGGTCAGCGAGCAGCAGGTATCCTCGGTGGAGCCGCAGATGGTGCAGCTCTACGGTGCGCTGGCATCCGAGCGGTTGCTGTTCAACTCCGCGTTCAATCGTGATTCATTCCTGGGTGGCGTGGAGCAGCTGCTCTGCCGCATGCCGGATGCCGTTCCCGCAGGCGTGGCGGAGCGGCTGGAGCCGCGCTGCCAGGTGGTCCCGGTTGCAGTGCAGCCGGTGCTACCGGCGCCCGTGCGCGATCACCGTCTGATTCTCTGGAATCATCGCTGGGAGTACGACAAGGCGCCGGCGGTGTTTACCGATGCCCTGCTGCGGCTCCACGCTGCCGGCCACGATTTCCGTCTTGCCCTGCTTGGGCCTCGCGCCGCGGAGACGCCAGCGCCGCTGGCGCGAATCCGGAAGGCCATGCCGGAGCGCATCGTCGCCGACGGCCGGCTCGATCGTGTCGACTACCGCGAGGTCGTGGGGCGGGCCGGTATGGTCGTGAGTACCGCCATCCATGAGTTCCAGGGCCTGTCCGTACTGGAGGCGTGCAGCGCCGGCGCCCGCCCGCTGGTGCCGGACGCGCTGTGTTACCGCGAGCAGTATCCTGAGGGCTACCGGTATGCCGCCGGTGATGCCGAGGCCCTGGCGACTCGCCTCGGTAACTGGCTTCAGGGCGGCCTGCCCGAGCCCGTGGACGTGTCGCCATGGCTTGCGCCCCGGGCTGCGCCGCTCTGGAAGGCGCTGTTCACGCCGCGGGTGGTCAGCAATGAGGGACAGGCATGAGTTATCGCCACGTGCAGTGCACGGCCCTGAGCGGCCCGGAGGGCCTGCAGGTGGTCACAGTGCAGGAGGCGCCGCTGGAGCCTGGGCAGGTGCGGGTGCAGGTGCACGCCGCGGGCGTGAATTACCCGGACCTGCTCATGACCCGCGGCGCCTACCAGCTGCGTCTGGAGCCGCCGTTTACGCCGGGCATGGAGGTGGCCGGCGAGGTGCTGGAGGTGGGTGGCGGCGTTGCTGACTGGGCGCCGGGAGACCGGGTTATCGCGCTGATGCGCCACGGCGGTTACGCGGACCAGGTCACCGTGCCGCAATCCGGCCTGCTGCCCCTGCCGGAGGCATTCACTTTCGAGGAGGGCGCCGCCTTCCATGTGGCCACCCGGACCGCGTATCACGCTCTGGTGGACCGTGGCCGTGTTGCCGCCGGCGAGAGATTGCTGGTTCTGGGGAGCACCGGCGGTGTCGGCCTGACTGCGGTGGAACTGGGCAAGCTGCAGGGCGCGCGCGTCATTGCCGTGGGCTCCAGCGATGACCGCCTGGCCGTGGCCCGCGCACGCGGCGCCGACGCAACCGTGAACCATCGCGAGCAGGATCTGGTAGACACCGTACGGCAACTCACCGGCGACCAGGGCGTGGACGTGGTCTACGACCCCGTGGGCGGGCCGCTGTCCCTGGCCAGTACCAGGTTGCTGCGCTGGGGAGGACGCCTGCTGGTCATCGGCTTTGCCAGCGGCGAGATTGCCGCCTACCCGGCCAATCACGCCCTGCTCAAGGGGTACAGCATTGTTGGCGTGCGTGCCGGCGAGGGCGCGCGCCGGGATCCTGCCCAGGCCCGGCGGGGGCAGGATTCGATGCTGGAGCTTGCCGCCCAGGGGCATCTGCGCCCGCATATCTGTCGAACCTACCCACTGGAGCGGGCCGCCGAGGCCCTGGAATCCCTCGATCAGCGCGGTGTGGTGGGTCGCGTGGTGCTGCGGCCCTGACCTGATTGCTGTGGCCGGGGTGTGCGGCAGTCAGGAAGAGATTTGCAGATAAATGTTGCAACGCACCATGTCCTTTGCTATGATGCAACGCAACAAGGTCGGAGAAGGGCTCCAGGCCTTGAAACAACTGAAGCATCGAGGAGGTGCACTCATGAACAACCCGACCATCAATCAGATCAACGAGCAGTTCGAGAAGTTCTTTGGCGGCCCCGTGCGTGCGTTCGCCGAGCTGAGCGTCAACCACGTGGATTCGCTGGTGAACGCGCAGATCGAGGCCACGAAGGCCTACACCGATCTTGGCATCCGCCAGGTCCGCACGGCACTGGATGTCCGCGAGCCGCAGGACGTGCAGAAGTACGTCCAGGGTCAGCAGGAAGTGGCCAAGGAACTGAGCGAGCGTGTCAAGGGCGATGCCGAGAAGGTGGTTGCCCTGAACCAGAAGTTCGCCCAGGAAGCCCAGAAGCTTGGTGAGACCAGTGCCAAGAGCGTGCAGCAGGCTGCCGCTCCCAAGGCTGCCGCCAAGAGCTCGGGCAGCAAGCAGGCCGCCCAGTCCAAGTAAGACTGGCACCTGCAGCGGCGACGCAGCCGTGATCGCGACAGGAAACGCCGGCCATCAGGCCGGCGTTTTTTATGGACACGTCACGCGGGCCGCGGTGGCTCGGCGGCGGGGCGGGCGAAGTAGAAGCCCTGCACGTAATCCACCTTGTGTTCCCGTAG
Organism: Aquisalimonas sp.; assembly: GCA_007133445.1. The sequence goes on from SLMR01000402.1 coordinate 2,714, forward strand.
CCACGCCCAGTCTTCCCGGGACTCGATGCCTTCGGCGATTACGGAAACCCCCAGTTCCCGTGCCATTTCGATCAGTCGTGAGATGATCGACGCCAGGTAGTCGTTACCGCTGACGCCGTCCACCATACCCCGGTCGAGCTTCACGAAATCGGGCCGGATGTTCTGCATCATGTTCAGTGAGCCGTAGCCCGCGCCCAGGTCGTCCAGTGCGACCCGGAAACCGTGACGACGGTATTCCCGGAGGATGCCCTCGAGGTGGCCGGGGTCCTCGATGAGATCGGTCTCCACGACCTCGAACACGTACTGGGACGGGGATGCGCCCTTGCGCTCCACCTCGTCAAAGGTGGTCCGCAGGCAGAACACCGGGTCGTACACGGAGGTGGGATTGAAGTTGATGAAGATGTTCTCGCGGATGTCATGCTCCGCCGCCTGCTGAATGGCGGCAATACGCGCAGCCCGGTCCATATGGAACATGAGCTCACTGGCACGCGCAGCCGGGAACAGCTGGCCGGGGCTGATAATGCTGCCGTCCCGGCCGATGCCCCGGGCCAGGCACTCGTAGGCAAATACCTCGCGCCCGGACTCCGCGTGGAGAATGGGCTGGAAGTGCATCTGAAGGCGCTCTTCACGCAGCAGATCCCCCAGCCAGCGATGCTCCCGGCGGGCAATGAGCACAGCCAGGGGCACCATGCTGCCCAGGTGGTGAATGCCGAACTCCTCGTGCTCCGAGAGCAGCAGCGCCGGGCAGTTGGATTGTTCCGGCCGCGAGAGCATCCAGGAGAGATCGCCCAGGGCTGTCTCTGCCTGGTGACCGGCGAGCTTCACGTAGAAGACATTATCCTCCACCCGCTCCACCTCCCAGCCGCGGTCGGCAAGCTGACGGATTGCCGTGGCCCGCGTGTGCGCCAGTCTTGGCGCCAGATACAGGCGACTTGCGCGGTTCTCCAATGTCGGGACAACTTCACACCCGGGACATGCCATGGACGATCAACCTCGACGACAGGGTCGGTACTTAAGGACAGGCTCCGTTTCGACGCGGCTCTTGCCATTCTCCTTTGCCCGGTACAGGGCACGATCCGCGCGGCGTAGCAGCGCACCGATGGAATCGTTGTCGGTGACCTCGGTCACCCCGCAACTTAGCGTTATGCCGCGCGGCGACGCAAACCGGTGGCTGGCGACGAGGTGGCACAGCTTTGCCGCTGCCTCCCGCGCCCCTGGCAGTGGCGTGTCCGGGAGCAGGAGGGTGAACTCCTCGCCGCCCCAGCGGCCCGCCGTGTCTGCGGCCCGTGTGTGCGCCTCAAGAAGCCGCGCCAGTTCCTGGAGGACTTCATCCCCGGTCCCATGACCGTGGGCATCGTTGACGGTCTTGAAATCATCAATATCGATCAATACCAGTGAGAACGCCGACCCGCCACGGCGGAAGCGCTCCAACTCCGTGTCGAGTTGCTGCTCGAACCGCAGGCGGTTGTTGAGCCCCGTGAGCCGGTCGGTGATGGCTAGCCGCTTGAGTGCTTCTTCTGCAGCGACACGGTCGGAGACATCCCGGCCGGTAATGACCCACTGGGAAACGGTGCCATCTGCATCGAGGACCGGTGCGATATGC
>SLMR01000288.1 GCA_007133445.1 Aquisalimonas sp.
GTGCTGGGCGGTCCATTGCGCAGGGAACAGTTCCTGGATGAGCTGCTGCGTCGCCCGGAGGTGAACTACCGGTCCCTGATGAGTCTCGCCGCCGTTGCCGATCCGGGGCTGGACGACACGATCGCCGAGCAGTTGGACATCCAGGCGCGCTATGCCGGCTACCTGGAGCGGCAGAAGGACGATGTGGAGCGCAACCGCCGCCTGGAAGGCCTCACCATCCCTGATGGCCTCGATTACGATCAGGTGACCGGCCTCTCCGGCGAGGTGCGCCAGAAGCTCAACGAGCATCGACCCACCACTGTCGGACAGGCGGCCCGGATCTCGGGCGTGACGCCGGCAGCCTTGTCCCTGCTGCTGGTCCACCTGCGCCGCGTGGCGGTAGCCGACGGGCAGCGCCGGGGCGCATGAGCGGCATTGCCAGGGAGCCTCTGGCCCGGCAGCTGCAACAGGGTACGGTGGCCATGCCCGGCGTGACCGTGGAAGCCCGTGAACGGCTGCTGGACTACCTCGCCATGCTCCACCGCTGGAACCGTATCTACAACCTGTCGGCGGTGCGCGCACCGCGGGACATGGTTGTCCGTCACCTGCTGGACAGCCTGGCAGTACTGCCGCATGTCCGCGGCGCGAGCCTGCTGGACGTGGGCAGCGGCGCCGGCCTTCCCGGCCTGCCGCTGGCGCTCTGCCGTAGTGATCTGGAGGTCACGTTGCTGGACAGCAATGGCAAGAAGGCACGCTTTCTGCGTCAGGTCGTGGCGGAACTCGGCCTCGGCAACGTGGCCGTGGTGCAGGAACGGGCCGAGGCCTATCGGCCGCCACGGACCTTCGACTGCATCATCTCCCGGGCCTACGCGCGACTGGATACCTTTGTCCGCCAGGTCTCGGCTCTGCTTGCGCCCGATGGCCTCCTGCTCGCGATGAAGGGCCGCTTCAACCCCGTTGCCGAAGCCCCCGGCCTGGAGGACAGGCTGCAGGTCGTGCCGCTGGCGGTTCCGGGGCTTGCCGAGGAGCGCTGCCTGGTGCGGCTGTCCGCCGCCGCCATTTCCGGCGGAGGCGGACGCTGATTCTGCTATGATGTCGAGCCTGCTGGACAATGGAGCGGCGCGGCGGCCGACGGGGTAGCCATGGGCAGTACCATTGCGATCGCGAACCAGAAAGGTGGTGTGGGCAAGACCACCACCTGCGTCAACCTTGCCGCCGCCCTGGCGATGAACCGTCGTCGCGTGCTGCTGCTCGACCTGGACCCGCAGGGCAATGCCACCGTGGGATGCGGGGTGAACAAGGACGCTGCGTCACCCACCGGCTATGAGGTGCTGATGGATCAGGTCAGCATCCGCGAGGCGGTGATCCCGGTGCCCGATTGCGATTTCGACCTGGTACCCGGGAACAGCGACCTGACCGCTGCAGAAGTGGCCCTCATGGAGGGTGGCGGCCGGCAGCAGAATCTGCGCCGGCAGCTTGCCCGGGTGCGGGAGGAGTATGATTACCTGCTGATCGACTGCCCGCCGTCGCTGAACATCCTGACGGTCAACGCGCTGGTGGCCGCCCAGGGGGTGCTGATCCCGATACAGTGCGAATACTACGCCCTGGAAGGTCTGACAGCGCTTCTCGATACCATCCGGCGCGTACAGCAGGGAGCCAATCGGGAACTGCGGGTCCAGGGGCTGCTACGCACCATGTTCGATCCTCGCAACAACCTTGCCAACCAGGTCGGCGCGCAGTTGCTGCAGCATTTCCCGAAACAGGTCTACAGTACCCAGATTCCCCGGAACGTGCGCCTGGCCGAGGCGCCCAGCCACGGCCAGCCGGCGATCCAGTACGATCGCTACTCCCGCGGCTCGCTGGCCTACATGGCCCTGGCGAGCGAACTGATCCGCAAGGACATGCAGGCCAGCGCGGCCAGCGCATGACGACAGGCAGGCATCGATGAGCAAGAAACGAGGACTCGGCAGGGGGCTGGACGCCCTGCTTGGTGGCGCCACCGGCAGCGGTGCGGACGACGGCGGCAGCCTGCGCCAGCTGCCGGTGGATCTGCTGCAGCGCGGTCGGTACCAGCCGCGCCGGGACATGGATCCGGCGGCGCTCCAGGAACTGGCGGATTCCATCCGCTCCCAGGGCATTCTGCAACCGTTGGTGGTGCGCGCCGTTGATTCGGAACGCTATGAAATCATCGCCGGCGAACGCCGCTGGCGCGCGGCACAGCTCGCCGGCCTGGAGCGCGTTCCGGCCATGGTCCGGGAGATATCCGATGAGGTCGCCCTAGCCATCGGCCTGATCGAGAACATCCAGCGGGAGGATCTCAACCCGCTGGAGGAGGCCCAGGCCCTGGAGCGGCTGATCGACGAGTTCGGCATGACCCACCAGGGCGTGTCCGAAGCGGTTGGTCGATCCCGGGCGTCGGTATCCAACCTGCTCCGCTTGCTGGAACTCAATGATGACGTCAAGCGCCTGATTGTCGAGGGGCAGCTGGAGATGGGACATGCCCGCGCCCTGGCGGGTCTCGGCGCGGGTCAGCAGAGCGAGGTGGCGAACCGGGTCGCCAGCCGCGGACTGTCGGTGCGCGCCACAGAGAGCATGGTGCGCACGCTGCTCCACGGCACCCGGCCCGAGCGCCGGCCGGCTTCCGGCGACCCGGACATCCGCCGTCTCCAGGACGACCTCACCGAACGCCTTGGCGCCGCCGTGCAGATCCAGCAGGGCCGTGGCGGGCGCGGCAAGCTCGTGATCCAGTATCGCAGCCTCGATGAGCTGGACGGAATCCTGGAGCGCATACGCTAGGTTGAAGGCGTCTGCAGACCCCGTCATGCTGCCCCCGCGCGCCGCCCGGCGCCAGCGTTGACCCGTTGGGGGGGAGTCTTTATACTCCGCAGCTCAATGCCGACAGGTCGGTCGAATCGGCCTGTCCAAGAATCAGTTAGCGCCGCATCGTGGTGTATTTACGGGGTTGTTCCATTGCCCTGGATGTGGCGGAACCGGCACCGCGAATGCTCGCACCGAAGGGCACCATCGATACCAGGCGGGCAGTCATTACCCTGTTCCTGGCACAGGCGGTCGTCACGGTTGCCGCGGCAGTCGGCTGGTGGCTGGCCCGGGATGGCGCGCACGCACTGGCGGCGGTTGGCGGAGGGGTGGCGGTTCTGCTGCCCAGCATGGCCTTCGCGGCGAATGTTTTTTCAGTGTCTCCGGACGCGTCACCCAAGAAGGTTCTGGGTGCGTTCTATCGGGGGGAAGCAGTCAAGATCGGCCTGACGGTCCTGATCCTGGTGATTCTGCTGCAGTGGTTCCGCGCGACGCCGCTCCCCCTTCTGACGACGTACATACTGGCGATCCTCATATATTGGCCGGCACTTCTTGCAGGCACCGGCCGAAGAACACGGTGAGAGAGCGATGAACGACGGCCCGGACGTTAGCGGCTACATTGGTCACCACCTGACGAACTGGCAGATCGGCGAGGGGTTCTGGGCCATTCACGCCGACTCGCTCATCGTTTCCATCCTGCTGGGCTCGCTGTTCTGTTTTGTCTTCTGGGTGGGCGCGCGCCGCGCCACCGCCGGGGTTCCCGGCGGGCTGCAGAATTTCGTCGAAACCATGCTGGAGCTCATCGACGGGCTCGTGAAGGAGACATTCACCCACAAGAACAAGCTGGTGGGGCCGCTGGCGCTGACCATCTTCGTCTGGGTGTTCCTGATGAACCTCATGGACCTGGTGCCCATCGACGTGGCGCCGGACACCATGCATGCACTGGGCTGGGACTACTTCAAGATCCTGCCCACGGCCAACATGAACGTCACCTTCGGGCTGTCCCTGTCCATCCTCGGCCTGATCCTGATCTTCAGCTTCCGCTACAAGGGTGCCGGCGGTTTCGCCAAGGAGCTGTTCACGCACCCGTTCGGCCCATGGATGGCGCCGTTCAACCTGGTCCTCAACATCGTCGAGCTGCTGGCCAAGCCGATATCGCTCTCCCTGCGGTTGTTCGGGAACCTGTACGCCGCGGAGCTGATCTTCATCCTGATCGCCACCCTGACCCTGGGTTTCGGTACCGCGTGGGCGGAGATGCTCACGAGTCTGTCCGGCCTCGCCCTGCTGGCCGGGCAGATCGTGCTGGCGGCAGCCTGGGCCATCTACCATATTCTCGTCATTCCGCTGCAGGCCTTCATCTTCATGATGCTGAGCATCGTCTATCTGAACATGGCGGCGGAACACCACTAACCGCATTGCGTAACCTTAACGTCTTTACGACTTGACTCGGAGGTAAAACATGGAACTCGCAAGCCTGGTAGCCAACGTCCAGGGGCTGACCGCCATCGCGGTGGCCATCA
>SLMR01000384.1 GCA_007133445.1 Aquisalimonas sp.
GTGATGGCCTGGGTCACCACGGCGTCGGCCGCCGGCTCCGTCCATTCGATGGGGAGCCGGACGGTCCCGCTGTCCACCGTGCCCTCCGATTCCCGTAGCGCGACACTGAAGCCGCCGGTGGGCCTGCGGCCCATCTCGATGAGCACGACCAGTTTCTTGTCGAAGTCCGGCGCGGCAAGCCGGTCCGCCCGTTTGTCGCCGGTCACGTGGCGGAACAGGGCGTCGCGTGCCTGCTGGAACTGCCGGTCGTCGTCGATGACCCGGAGCCGCGGTTCCTCCTGGTCCTCGCCGCAGTGGTGGTCGGCATGGAGGGTCTCCAGTTCGACGCGTTCCTCGCCGTTGATGTCGGCACAGGCTGCGGTGAGGCCCAGAGTGGCCGCAGTGAGCCAAGTGAGGGTGGCGCGGCGGTGTCCCGTCATTCCTGCCTCCGGAAAAGGTTCCTGTCGCTGCCAGTCCCGTGCCGTCGAGAGGCCGCATCGACGTCTATAGCGTCCGCCAATCCACCGCGATACCCGGTGGTGAAATCCCGTGTGACCGTTTGCCCGGGGCCTACCGTGAAGGCCTCGCCTGCGAGCGCGGGCCAGGCACCACAGGCCTCCCCCGGGCCGCAAATCTTGCCGTCGTTGTCGTTATCGGTGCCGGCAATCACGACATACTGGCCGGGCGGCACATCGCGGAATCGATACGCATAGCGGCCATTGTCGGCTCTGACTTTCTTTTCCGCCACTGTCGCGCCGGAATCTGCATCGATCAGCTGTACGTAGTGCAGGCCTGCGTCCTCCTCACCGGTGGGGACCACGTCAACCACCTCCAGCTTTGCCCGTACGCGCAGGACGACACCTTGGTCCGTTTCCACGTTCACCCGTCCGTAGTAGGTGCCCGTACCCATGCCTGTCGGGTCAGCGACGACCCGGTACTCACCCGGTTCGGAACTGCCGGGGGCGCGGATCTCCTCCACGTCCAGCCACGCGGCATCCGCCCGGGCAGTGACGCCAGATGGCGTTGTGCCGTCCACCGTCTCCAGCTCAAGGGTACTATCCAGGGTGGCGTCATCGTCATCCAGTGCCGTGAACGAGAGCGTGCGGGGGCCGGCGCGCAGCAGCCCGGACGGTGGCGTCCCGGCGGCGCGGGTCACGGCAGCGTCTGCATCGAGCAGACCGAAGCCGGTCTCCGGTGTCCAGGGTTCGTCATCCGGCGGCTGCGTGAGGTCCCCCGTATCGAGCCAGTGAGGGACGTGGTCGTACGACAGGTCGCTGAATTCCGCCCGCATGAGTGCCAGAACGCCGGCAAGGTGCGGCGCGGCCATGGACGTGCCCTGCCGGTGGTCATAGTCGTCGCCGGGGCCGGTGGTTGTCAGTATTCCTTCGTCCTCCGCGCCGTCGCCGCCCGGCGCAGCCAGGTCCAGCATCAGCCCGGTGTTGGAGTAGCTGGCGCGCTCACCGTCCTTGTTCGTGGCGCCCACCGAGAACACGGTCTCGTAGGCGGCGGGGTAGATCCGTCTCGTGGTGCCGTCGTTACCGGCGGCCGCAACGACGACGATGCCGGCATCGGCAATCTCCTCGTACAGTGCGGCATCCGCTTCCGAAAAGCCGGCGCCCCCGAGGCTCAGGTTGATGATGTCCGCCGCCTGCTCCGAGTCCTCATGCAGCCCGGCCGCGTAGCGGACGCTGTCGCGCACGCTCTGCGTCGTTCCCGTGCCATCCGGGCAGAGCGCGCGCACGGACATCAGCCGGGTGTTCCAGCCGACGCCGGCGATGCCGGTGTCGTTATCCGTACTGGCGGCGGCAATGCCGGCGACCTCGGTTCCGTGGAAGCTGGTCGCATCCTCCGGTTCGTCGTCGCAGTCACTGGTGAAATCCGCGGTCTCGACCACTTTGCCGTCGAGATCCTCGTGGTCGGCAATGACGCCCGTATCGATGATCGCCACCACCACGTCTTCGGAGCCCGTGGTCTGGGACCAGGCCGCTTCCATGCCGATCGCGGGAAGGTTCCATTGCTCGCCGAAGCGGTCATCATCCGGGGGTGGCGATGCGTGTGCACGCACCACGCGGTTCAGCTCCACGTGCCGGACATCCGGCTCACGGCGCAGGGCCTGCATGCGTGAAACGGTCTCCAGCTGGCGGCGCGCGCGTTCGGGAAGGCGGCTGCCCACGTCACCGCCGGCCGCCGCGGGGCCGGCTGGTGCACCGGGCGAGGTCGCTTCGTCGGTGCGCATCAGGACGCCGTTGCCGGGGGTGCCGCTGCGCATCTCCATGCCCCATTCACGGGCCCGTTGCGCCACCGTGTTCCTGCGGAGCGTCGGGGGTCCCGAGCCCTGCGCGTCGTCGAAGTGGACGATCAGTTCGCCGGGTACGAAGTCGTCGTCGCCGCTGATGCCCATGCGGTCCGTCCGGTCATCGAGCAGCGCGGCGGGTTCGCCCACCAGCAGGACGTAGTTGGACGCACCCCTGTCGGCGTGGATTCTCAGGAGATACTCGCCGTTCTCCGGGGCGACCAGCTGCGCGATTTCGCCGCCGGAGGCCACGGACCAGGCCGCCACCTCTTCGGAATCGCCCAGCAGGTTGAGCTGCAGGTCCGCGTCGTCACCGGCCACGAACAGCCGGACGACGTCGTCTTCCAGCAGTTCGACCTCGTAGTAATCGTTCGGGTCGGGGCCTTTGCCCGTTGACCCTGTACCCTCGGCGCCGGCGTAGCCTCCGACGATGGCCGGGTTGGTCAGTGGCTGGGCCTGCTCCTCGCTGTCGTTGGGAGTCCGGTCCGCGTCCGGATTGTTGACCGTCCCGTCCACCGCCGTTGCCGGCTCGATGGAGATCTCCCCACGCACGGTCGCGGTTCGCTCGCTCTGCTGGTCGTCGCTGCCGCCACTGAAGCACCCCAAGAGCGCCAGCGGCAGCGCCAGCAGGAGCAGCCGGGGGCGGTAATTGGCCTGCCTTCCGCGGATGACCGTGACGGGCGTAATGGTGGAAGACTCCATGCGTGTTTGTGTGGAGGGCGGTGCAGCCAGCAGCAGGTCGCTTGTCAGGTTAGATCAACGTGACTGCAGGATCCGTGAAACGGATCAAGCATTACCGGAACAGGATGACCGGGAGGTTGGCTGGATGTCATTGAAAAATTTTTGGGAAGTACGATTCGGTCCATTGGCATAACAATGTGGAACCGCTACCATACGCATCCGTATGCCGACAGTTGCACGTGCCGGAGAAACCGCGCATCGTTGGGCTGTCGCGGACACCCCTGGACGGAACGAACCAGGAATAATAACGATGCACCCCGCTGCAGGGTGCATGTCTCGGAGGAGTTCCATGTCACACGAGCACGTCTATGACGCTGCGCCCTGGACCAGACACTACAGTGGCGACTACAGCCGCTCGCGCCTGCACGACTACGCCAACCTGGCGCACCTGGTGGTGGATAACGCCAGCGCGTACTCGGATGCCATCGCCTATACCACGGTGATGCCCAACGGCATGTCCGGTTCCCTGCGCTACGGCGAAGTGGACGCCATGTCCGATCAGTTCGCGGTGTACCTGCGCGAGGTGCTGGGCGTGGCACCCGGTACCCGCGTGGCACTGCAGATGCCGAATTGCCTGACCTTCCCGGTGGCGGCCATGGGCGTGTTCAAGGCCGGCTGCACGTTGGTCAACGTCAATCCGCTCTATACCGAGTCGGAGATGGAGCACCAGTTCAACGACGCCGGCGTGGAAGTGCTTGTGATCGTGGACATGTTCACCGACAAGCTCGCCAGCATCGTCGATCGCACGCCGGTGAAGCACGTGGTGGTCACCAGCGTGGCGCAGTGGTTTCCGGGCATCGTGCGCGGAATCCTCAAGGGTGTACTCAAGTACTGGAACAAGGTCATTCCGGAACTGACCATCGAAGCCACCTATATCGACGAGGCCCTGGAGCAGGGCCGGCGTGCGCAGGAGGAAAAAGGCGTCGGCGTCGCTTCCTGGTGGCGGGAACTCTCCCGGGACGACGTGGCCGTGCTGCAGTACACCGGCGGCACGACAGGCGTGAGTAAGGGTGGCGTGCTGACCCACGGCAATATTCTGACCAACATCGGCCAGATCGACGCCGTGGCCAGCGATCACATGGAGGATGGCAAGGAGTGCGTGCTCACGGCACTGCCGCTCTACCACATCTTCGCCTTCACGGTGAACATGCTGGCGTTCCATTGCCGCGGTGCCCGCAACATCCTGGTACCCAGCCCGCGGCCGATCCAGAACTGCCAGCGGGCCATCGAGAACTACCCCATTACCTGGATCTCGGGCGTGAATACTCTATTCAACGCCCTGCTCAATGA